>NZ_CAXYJV010000014.1:0-21666 GCF_964277875.1 uncultured Comamonas sp. | reverse complement strand
ATCCGCGATCCTACACGGTGACTGGAGTTCAGACGTGTGCTCTTCCGATCTGACTTCGCGCCGATGATAGTGCGGATTCCCGTGTGAAAGTAGGTCATCGTCAGGCTTTTATACTGATCAACCCCTCTGCTCTTCCCGAGTAGAGGGGTTTTTCTTTTGCGCCGCGCTATCTCGCAGCCGTAACCAGCCTTCGGCTGACCCTCTTTTGCACTTCAGCGCGGGCAGGCAAGCACCTTGGTGCACGGCTGGATGGCGGTGTTTGGCACAATAGCTGTTTGTGTTTCAAGGACTGCCATGACAGAGCAAAGCTGTCTGCGCCAAGCGCAGCGTCGCCGTCTGCTGCATCTATTGGCGCTGCTGGGCGGTGCCGGTGCGGTATCTCCGGCTTTCGCGCTCTCGCTCGCCGATCTGACCAATGCCGATGCGAGCCAGGGCATCAAGGCTGCGCTGACCCAGGGTGCGCAGGTGGCGGTGTCTCAGTTGGGCCAGAACGGGGGCTTTTTCAACAACCCCCAGCTGCGCATTCCGCTGCCTGGCTATATGGGTGAGGCGGCCAAGATGATGCGGCGCTTTGGCCAGGGCCGCTATGTAGATGAGGTGGAGCAGGGCATCAACCGGGCGGCGGAGCTGGCCGTCCCGATGGGCAAGGATGTGCTGCTGGATGCCGTGCAGCGCATGACGCTGGACGATGCCAAGCGAATCCTGAGCGGCGGTGAAGGCTCGGTAACCACGTTCTTTATGGAAAAAACACGCCAGCCTTTGACCCAGCGGTTTCTGCCGGTGGTGACCCAGGCGACGGGTCAGGTGGGTGTCGTGCAGCAGTACAACCAGCTGGTGGGCAAGGCAGCGAGCTTTGGCGTCTCCAGCGATGCACTGGATCTGAACCAGTATGTGACCGGCAAGACCCTCGATGGCCTTTACGCTGTGATTGGCGAGCAGGAGCGCGCGATTCGCCAGAACCCGCTGGGCAGCGCCAATGCCGCCGTGCGCAAGGTCTTTGGAGCATTGCGCTAAGCCATGGCCAAGAAACCCCCATTGCCCGCGCAGCCCGCCTGCCCTTGTGAATCCGGTGCCGCCTACAGCGCCTGTTGCGGCCGCTTCATAGCGGATTTCGAGGGCATGCCAGCACCGGATGCCGAGCACCTGATGCGGTCGCGTTACAGCGCCTTTGTGCTCGAGGAGCGCGCCTATCTGTTGGCGACCTGGCATGCCTCTACCCGCCCGTCTCAGCTGGATTTTGAGCCGCAGTGCCGCTGGCTGGGCTTGCAGGTCAAGGCCTTCGAGCCGGTGGATGGCAGCCATGCTGAGGTGGAGTTTGTCGCCCGCTACAAGCTGCAAGGCCGCGCGGTGCGCCTGCATGAGCGCAGCCGCTTCGTGCAGGAACAAGGCCGTTGGTTTTATCTGGATGGTGACCAGTTCTGATCACCACCTGTTTTTCGAGGATCCCAAAATGAACCCCAATGCGGGCTTTGAGGCCATGCTGTTTGATTGCGATGGTGTGTTGGTGGACAGCGAAGTCATCACCAACCGGGTGCTGTGCACGATGCTCAATGAGGCGGGCTGGGTGCTGTCGTCCGAGGATTGCCTGCAGCTGTTCATCGGCAGGATGGTGCGCAGCCAGAAGGACCTGATCGAGGCCCACACCGGCAAGCCGTTGACCGATGCCTGGATGGAGGAGTTCTATGCGCGCCGCAATGCAGCGCTGGAGCAGGATGTCAAAGCCATCGACGGTGCGGTGGAGGCCATTAAGGCCCTGCATGCCCAGTTCAACGGGCAGATCGCCTGCGCATCGGGTGCCGACCGCAAGAAGGTGGTGATGCAGTTGCGCATTGCCGGCCTGCTGCCCTATTTTGAAGGCCGTATTTTCAGCGGCCATGAGATGCCGCGCACCAAGCCTTTCCCCGATGTCTACCTGGCTGCAGCTGCTGCGCTGGGTGCCGATCCGCAGCGCTGCCTGGTGATCGAAGACAGCGTGACCGGCACCCAGGCGGGTGTGGCGGCCGGCGCTACCGTGTGGGCCTACCACCCGCCTGCGCATGCAGTCTGCTCGCAGGCCGATCTGGCGGCAGCCGGTGCCAGCCAGTTCTTTGAACACATGGACGATCTGCCGCAGCGCGTGGCGCGCGCCTCGGCCCTCGCGGCCTGAGCATGACGCTGCCCACAGGCGCAGAGGCGGACACTGAAGCGACAGGCCTGATCCCAGGCTGCACCTAGACTTTTCGTCTGGTTGCCACCTGGAGTTGTTATGGGGCCTGTGCATGAGTGGGATGCGGCGTTTGACTTCATCATTGTCGGTGCCGGCATGGCTGGCTGCATCCTCGCCAACCGCCTGAGCGCATCGGGCCGCTTCCAGGTGTGTCTGCTGGAGGCTGGTCCACCCGATCACCACCCCTACATCCACATCCCCGCCGGCTTTATCAAGGTCGGCTACAACCCGCGCTACACCTGGCCATTCAAGACCGAGCCCGATGCCGCCACCCTGGGCCGCGAGGTCGTCGCTCAGTTGGGCCGCACCCTGGGCGGCTCCAGCGCCGTCAACGGCTTCAACTATGTGCGCGGCCAGGCCCAGGACTACGATGACTGGGCGGCCCAGGGCGCCACAGGCTGGTCCTATGACGAGGTGCTGCCGTACTTCAAGCGCTCGGAGCGGCGCCTGGCCCTCTGTGACGTGAACTACCGGGGGCTCGAAGGCGAGCTGCCCATCACCGACTGTGACTGGCGCCATCCGCTGTGCGATGCCTTTATCGCCGGCGCAGCCAGCCTGGGCATCCCCTCCGGCAAGGACTACAACGCGGCCAAGCAAGAGGGCGCAGGCTATTACCAGCGCTGGATCCACCGGGGCTGGCGGGTCAGCGCCGCGAAGGCTTTTTTGCGGCCTGCCAAGGGGCGCTCCAACCTGCGGGTCATCTGCCGCGCCCAGGTCAGCCGCCTGGTGATGGAAGGCACACGCGTCACCGGCGTGGAGTACGCGGCCGAGCCTGGCGGCCCGCTGCGGCGCCTGCAGGCCAGCCGCGAGGTGGTGGTGGCGGCCGGTGCCATCAATTCGCCCAAGCTGCTGAATCTGTCGGGCCTGGGCGACGCGCAGCGGCTCCAGGACCTGGGCATTGCGGTGCAGCAGCACCTGCCCGGCGTCGGCGAAGGCCTGCAGGACCATATGATGCTGCGCTCCATCGTGCGGGTGCAGAACGCGCCGACGTTGAACACCACCGCAAGGGGCTGGCGGCTCTGGGGCCAGGTGGCGCGTTGGCTGGTCCGCAAGCCCAGCATTCTGGCCATCAGCCCTTCGGTGGCCTATGCCTTCTCATCGGCACAGGCGCCAGGCGCGCGGGCGGATTTTCAGTTCCATTTCTCACCCGGCAGCTATGCCTCCGGCATTGCCGGCCAGCTCGATGGCTTTCCCGGCATGACCCTGGGCTTTTACCAGCTGCGCCCCCAGAGCCAGGGCCATGTGCGCCTGGCCTCGGCCCATGCCTGGGACAGCCCGGTGATCCAGCCGCACTACCTGCACCATGAAGCCGACCAACGCCTGGTGGTGGAGGGCCTGCGCCAGGCCCGGCGCCTGCTGCACAGCGCCTCCCTGGCGCCCTATGTGGCCAGTGACGAGGCGCCGTCCGCCCAGTTGCAATCGGACGAGGAGTTGCTGCAGTTTGCCCGCGAGCGGGGCAGTACGGCCTGGCATTTCATGGGTACCTGCCGCATGGGCGCGGCCGGCGATGGCCAGTCCGTGGTTGACCCCCAACTGCGTGTGCATGGCATGGCCGGTTTGCGGGTCGCCGATGCCTCGGTGATGCCCGCCATGCCCTCCGGCAACACCGGTGCGCCGACGATGATGATTGCGGAAAAGGCGGCGGACCTGCTGCTCGCGGCACACCGCGACTAAGGGGTTGTAGTTACGAACTCTTACTTAGGAGTAAGCCAGAAGAGCGATTGCGGCATCCGCCGCTATATTGAAGAAGACAAGGGCCTCGTGCATGCAGACGAGGCTGACAAAGAGATTTTGACAACAAAGCAAGGAGACAAACATGTACAAGCTCGTCTATCGTCTGACGAAGGCTGCGGCGTTGGTAGCCAGCGTTTTCGCCTTTTCGGCACAGGCCCAGGACATCAAGATCGGCTACACCGCCGACCAATCGGCCAGCGGCGTGGCCGAGCTGGGCATTTCCGGCCGCTGGGGGTTTGAAGCCGCCATCGAAGACATCAACAAGGCCGGCGGCATCATGGGCCGCAAGCTGGTCGGTGTCATCCGCGATGACCAGGGCACACCGCCCAAGGCCATCCAGACCGTGCAGGAGCTGATCGACAGTGAAAAGGTCAGCGGCATCGTGGGGCCGGCCAACTCCGGCAACGCGCTGGCCTGGCTGCATATTCCGCAGCAAAAGAAGGTGCCGGTGATCGTGCCCATTGGTACCGCCACCGAAATCACCACGCGCTACGCCAAAGAACCGCAGAACTACCTCTACCGCATCTCGATGGTGGACCGCGAACAGGTTGCGTTGCTGGGCGCCTATGCCGTCAAGGCCTCGAAGGACAAGAAGATCGCGATCCTGGCCGATTCCACCGGCTACGGCCAGGGCGGCATCAAGGATGCGACCGAGATTCTGGCGCTGCACGGCGTCAAGCCCGTGGCGGTCGAGAAGTACGGTCCGAAGGACACGGACATGACCTCGCAGCTCAACAAGATCAAGGCGGCAGGCGCGGACACCGTGATCATCTACGGCATTGCCGATGGCGCCGCCCAGGTGCTGCGCAGCATGGAGAAGATCAACTACATGCCCACGACCTTGGGCACCTGGGGCAACCTGAGCTCGCTGCTGCCCAAGATGGCGGGCACCAAGCTGGCCGAGCACCTGATCATGGCGGCCTCGACGACCGAAGACACCTCCGCCAAGACCAAGGCCCTGGGCCAGCGCGTGCGTGTGAACTTCCCCACCCTGACGACCTTCCCCTGCGCTGCCCAGGCCTATGACTCGGTGATGCTGCTGGCCGCAGCGATGAAGCAGGCCAACAGCACCGATGGCGAGAAGGTTGCCGCTGCGCTGGAAAACCTGAACAGCACCGACGGCGTCATCAAGACCTACGACAAGCCCTTCACCAAGACCAACCACGAAGGGCTGAGCGTGAGCGACTTCTACCTCGCCCGCTGGAAGGGCAGCGACGTGGTGCGCTTTGAGGACAGTGTCTACAAGTCGCTGACACCAGCGGATCTGAAGAAGTAAGGCATCGGCTCGTCAGGCCTGCGCCCGCCCCATGCGGCACGCAGGCCTGGTTTTTTTAGCGGCAATGTGTCTGGGGTACGTATGCTGGATTCGATACTGCAGGCGGTCTTTAGCGGGCTGGCCTTGGGAAGTATTTATGCCTTGGTGGCGGTGGGCTTCAACATCACCTTCAACACCACCAAGACCTTGAACTTTGGCCAGGGCGAGTTCCTGGTCGCGGGCGCGTTTGTCGCGGTCTCGGTACTGCTGCTGCTCGCCGGCAAGAACATCACCGACAGCCTGCTGCCCGCCGATGTCAGCCTGTGGCGCTATGTGCTCAGCCTGCTGTGCACGATGGCCGTCCTGGCGCTGCTGGGCCTGCTGCTGTACTACGCCGCCGTGCGGCCCTTTGTGGGGCGTGGCGGCATGGCCTGGGTGATGAGCACCATCGGCTTTGGCATCATCATCCAGAACACGGCGCTGGCCATCTGGGGTCCTGCCCCTCTGGTCATGCCCTCGCCGCTGGGCAGCGAGGTGCTGCGCATCGGCAATGCTGGTGTGCTGCCCCAGGAGGTGCTGGTGCTGGTCTGCAGCGTGACCGTGTTGCTCGCGCTCGACTATGTGATGCGCCATACCCGCATCGGCAAGGCCGTGCGCGCGGTGGCGCAAAGCGGCAGCGCCGCCACCCTGATGGGCATCAATGTGACGGCCATCGTCGTGCTGGCCTTTGTCATCAGCTCCAGCCTGGCGGGCCTGGCCGGTTTGCTGATTGCGCCCATCACCACGGCATCGGTTTTCATGGGCATGAGCCTGGCACTCAAGGCTTTCTCCTCGGCCATTCTGGGAGGGCTGACCAGCCCGCGCGGCTGCATGCTGGGCGGCTTTGTGCTGGGGCTGATCGAAGCGCTGGTGGGCCTGTGGCAGGCGGAGATGCGCGAGATCAGCATCTTCTTGCTGATCATCGTGGTGCTGGTGGTGCGGCCCCAGGGCCTGCTGGGCCAGAAGATCGTGGAGAAAGTCTGATGAACAGCGAGATCAAGCACTACGGCTGGCTGGCCCTGGTGGCGGCGCTGGTGGCCGCCATCCCGCTGATGACCAGCAACGACTTCTACCTGCGCATTGTCTTTCTGATCGGGGTGAACTACATCGCCGCCTCCGGGCTGAATGTGCTGGTGAACTACACCGGCCAGAAATCGCTCGGCCATGCCGGCCTGTTTGCCGTGGGCGCCTATGCGGTGGCCCTGCTCACCACCCGCTGGGGCTGGAATCCCTGGGCCGCGTTTGCGATGGCCGGCGTGCTGGCTGGTCTGTTCGGCGTGGTGATTGCGCTGCCGGCGCTGCGGGTCAAGGGCCCGGCGCTGGCCATGGTGACCATCGGCTTTGGCATCGTGGTCGAGAAGGTGGTCTCCGAATGGCAGGATGTGTTTGCCGGCCAGCAGGGCATCTATGGCGTGGTGCCCTTGAAGCTCGGCGATCAGATGTTTGCCTCGTCGCACTGGGTCTGGTTTGTGCTCGCGCTGTGCGTGGTGCTGCATCTGATGTTTCGCCACCTGCTGGCCGGGCGCTTTGGCCGCGCCTTCATGGCCGTCAACACCGCCGAGGTGGCGGCCGAGAGCGTCGGCGTCAGCGTCTACAAGTTCAAGGTGCTGGCCTTTGTCATCAGCGCCTTTACCTGCGGCATCGCCGGTGCGCTGATCACGCAGCAGAACCAGTACATCAACTCCGACTTCATCACCTTCAACCTGTCGGTGTTCTTCCTGCTGGTGGTGCTGTTTGGCGGCAATTCCGTCTATGGCCCGGTGCTGGGTGCGGTGGTGCTGACCTTGCTCGATTCGCTGCTGTCGCGCTGGCCGGGCGTGCAGCATTTCACCTATGGTACGCTGCTGCTGTTTGCGCTGTACGCCATGCCCAATGGCCTGGCCGGAACCTTGCGCAGCCTGGCGCGCAAATATGCGCCCGGCCTGCTGCCCACGCCGCAGCTGCCGCGTGATCTGCCGGCCTGGCAGCTCAAATCGGCCGCGCCGCTGGCCAGTACCGGTAGCGAGGGTTTGCTGGACGGCCGCGGCATCTACAAGGCCTATGGCGGCGTGGTGCCGACCAATGAGGTGGATCTGTGCATCAAGCCCGGCCATGTGCATTCGCTGATCGGGCCCAATGGTGCGGGCAAGACCACCTTGCTCAACATCCTCTCGGGCATTGTGGTGCCCGAGCGCGGCACCATCCAGTTCGCGGGGCAGAGCATTGTCGGTGTCTCGCCCAACCGGATTGCCCGCATGGGCCTGGGCCGCACCTTCCAGAACCTGCGGCTGTTCAGTGACATGACGGTGCTCGACAACGTCAAGGTCGGCTTGCATGCGCATATCCAGGCGGGCTTCTTTGCCAGCCTGATCGGGGTGGGCAAGGCCCGGCGCGCCGAGCTGGCTGCGCGGGATGAAGCCTTGCAGATCCTCGACCGCCTGCAGCTGCGCGACAAGGCGCTGCATACCGCAGGCAGCCTGCCCTATGGCCTGCAGCGCCGGCTGGAGCTGGCGCGCGCGCTGGCCACCCACCCGCGTTTGTTATTGCTCGATGAGCCGGCCGCCGGCCTCAACCCGCAGGAGACGCAGGAGCTGATCCAGGTGATTGCGCGCATCCGCGATCTGGGCATTACCGTGCTGCTCATCGAGCACCACATGGACCTGGTGATGGCCGTGTCCGACCACGTGATCGTGCTGGACTACGGCCAGAAGATTGCCGAAGGCACGCCCCAGCAGGTGCAAAGCAATCCGCGGGTGATTGCCGCCTACCTGGGCAGTGACGATGAAACCGAGGACGACGCGATGAACGGAGGCCACCATGCCTGAGCAAACACCATTGCTGCGTGTCGAGGCGCTGGAGCTGCACTACGGCGCCGTGCAGGCCCTCAAAGGGGTGTCCCTGCAGGTGCATGCCGGTGAGGTGGTCACCATCATTGGTGGCAATGGCGCGGGCAAGAGCACCCTGATGAAGGCCATCTCGGGCCTGGAGCCCACAGCGGCGGGCCGCATCGAGTTCCTGGGCCAGGACATCACCCGCATGCCCGGCCACCTGCGCGTGCCCTTTGGCATCGCCCAGTCGCCCGAGGGGCGGCAGGTGTTTGCCGACCAGAGCGTGCATGACAACCTGCTGCTGGGCGCCTACCACCGCAAGGATGGCACCGCCGCGATTGCCGCCGATGTGGAGCAGCAGTTCAACACCTTCCCCCGGCTGCGGGAGCGCCGCGCGCAGATGGCCGGCACCATGTCGGGCGGCGAGCAGCAGATGCTGGCGATTGCGCGTGCACTGATGTCGCGGCCCAAGCTGTTGCTGCTCGATGAGCCCTCGCTGGGCCTGGCGCCACTGATCGTCAAGGAGATCTTTGCAATCGTGCGCCAGCTCAAGGCGCAGGGGGTGACCATCTTGCTGGTCGAGCAGATGGCCAACCAGGCGCTGGCGGTGGCCGACCGCGCCTATGTGCTGGAGACCGGCCACTTCACCCTGCAGGGCGCCGCTGCCGATCTGCGGCGTGACCCCAAGGTGCGAGCCGCCTACCTGGGAGCCCATGCATGAACGCGCCGGCCGCCGACAGTTTTGACTATGTGGTGGTCGGCAGCGGCGCGGCCGGTGCCATCGTCGCTGCCCGCTTGGGCGAGGACCCGGCGCTGCGCATCTGCGTGCTCGAAGCCGGCCCGCCCGACCACCGGCCCTACCTCAAGCTGCCGGCCGGTTTCATCAAGGTGATCTTCAACCCGGCGGTGGCCTGGCAGTTCAGCTCCGAGCCGACCGAGCGCACCGGCGGCAGGCGCATTCCGCTGCCCCAGGGCAAGACCCTGGGCGGCTCCACCTCCATCAATGGCCTGGTCTACAACCGGGGCCAGCGCGAGGATTTCGACGGCTGGGCGGCGCAGGGCAATGCCGGTTGGTCCTATGACGAGGTGCTGCCGTATTTCCAGCGCAGCGAGCATTTTGTCGATGGCGGCGATCCGGCACTGCGCGGCCACAACGGCCCGCTCAAGGTCAGCCTGCCGCACTGGCCGCACCCGATTTGCGAGGCCTTTCTGGAAGGCGCCGCCGAGCAGGGCCTGGCGCGCAACCCGGACTACAACGGCGCCTACCAGCAAGGCGTGGGCTATTTCCAGCGCAGCATCCACAACGGCTGGCGCATGAGCACGGCCGGCTGCTTTCTGCGCCCGGCCGTGCGGCGCGGCAACCTGGATGTGCGGACCGGCGCGCAGGCGCTGCGCATTCTGGTCGAGGGCGGCCGCGCCTGCGGTGTGGAGTACCTGCAGGATGGTGTGCGGCGCCAGGTGAGGGCGCGGCGCGAGGTGGTCGTCAGCGCCGGCGCCATCAATACACCGAAGCTGCTGCAACTGTCGGGCATTGGCGATGGCGAGCGGCTGCGCGCGCTGGGCATTGCCACGCAGGTGCACCTGCCCGGTGTGGGCCAGCACCTGAAGGACCATTTCTCAGTGCGGCTGGTCGCCTCGGTGAAGAACGCCACCACCATCAACGAGCTGGCACGTGTGCCACGCCTCTGGGGCCAGGCCTGGCAATGGCTGCGCGGCAAACCCAATATCCTGCAGCTCAGCCCCTCGGTCGTGCACTGGTTCGCGGCCTCGCAGCCGGGGCGGGAGCGGCCCGATCTGCAAGGCGTGTTCTCACCGGCCAGCTACCGTGAAGGCTACGTGGGCCAGCTCGATGTGTTTCCGGGCATGACCTGCGGCGTCTGGCAGCACCGGCCCCAGAGCATGGGCACGGTGCAGCTGGCCTCCAGCGACCCACTGGCCGATCCGGTGGTGCAGCCACGCTATCTGGAGGACGAGGGCGACCGCCTGACCTTGATCCGGGGCGTGCGGCTGGCCCGCGCCTTGCTGCAGAGCCAGGCGCTGGCGCCTTACCGGGTGGACGAGGTCATGCCGGGGCCGCAGGTGCAGTCCGATGACGAGATCCTGGACTTCATCTACCGCTACGGTGTGTCGTCCTACCACCTCAACGGCACGGCGCGCATGGGGCCCAGGCCCGAGGCGGGTGCCGTTGTCGATGCCCAGCTGCGCGTGCACGGCTTGCAGGGGCTGCGGGTGATCGATGCCTCGGTGATGCCCGAGATCACCTCGGCCAACACCTGCGCGGCCACGATGATGATTGGCGAAAAGGGCGCCGACCTGCTGCGCCGCGCAGGCTAGACCCCCGGCCCGCCCTGCACTGCAGCAGCGGGCCCGGCGCCGTCAGCGCTTTTTGTGCGCCCGCATGTCCAGCACCTGGGGCAGGCTGCGCACATCCTGGCCTGCGGCCAGAATCCGGTGCTTCTGGATCTTCTGCGTGCCGGTGGTGGGGATTTCGTCGGTGAACCACCACCAGCCTGGCACCTTGTAATAGGCCATCTCCTGCTGGCAGAACGCGAACAGCTCCTGGCAGATGGCAGTGCCGGGCGCCACACCTTCGCTCAGCACGATGCTGGCCAGCACCTCTTCTTCGCGGATGTCATCGGGCGCGGCCAGAACGGCCACCTGGTGCACCTTGGGGTGGGACAGCAGCACGGCCTCCACCTCGGCGGCCGCAATGTTCTCGCCGGAGCGGCGGATGATGTTCTTGCGCCGGTCCATGAAGTGCAGCAGGCCATCGGGGTCCTGCACCACGACATCCCCGGTGTGGAACCAGCCGCCCTCCCAGGCCTTGGCGGTGGCTTCGGGGTTGTCCAGGTATTCGCTGAAAAAATGCTTGCGCGGCGTCTCGGCCGAGTGGCGCACCAGCATCTCGCCAGGCGTGCCGGGCGGCACCGGCTGGCCGCTCTCATCGGCCACCCGCACCTCCAACCCGGGCGCACCCCGGCCAAAGGAGCGTGTGCCCACCTGGCGGTCGTCGCCATGGTCGGAGAGGGTGCGCACCACCTCGGTCATGCCCCACAGCTCGATCAGCGGAAAGCCAAAGCGCTGCTCGAAAGCGGCATGCAGCTGTGGCTCCACCCCCGCGCCATAGCCAAAGCGCACACAGTGCTGTTTTTCCCAGTCGGACGGCGGCTGCTTGAGTAGCAGCGGAATGATCACGCCCAGGTAGTGGACGATGGTGGCGCGGCTGCGGGCCACCTCTTCCCACCAGCGGCTGGGCTGAAAGCGGTCGGTCTGGATCTGGCAGCCACCGCTCAGCAGCATGCAGTAGAACGACAGGATGGAGGCGTTGACATGGAACAGCGGCAGCGGGTTGAACAGGCGCTCGCGGCCTTCCTGGATCGACACATGGCCGGGGTGGGATGCATACCACTTGCCAGCGGCCAGCTCATAGGCATGCGACAGCACACAGCCCTTGGGCTGGCCGGTGGTGCCGGAGGTGTAGAGGATGCTTGCAGGCGTGTCGGCGCTCAAGCGGCCCGACGGCTGCGAGCGTGCTGCTGGCAGTGTGGTGGCGCTGCCATCTTGCGGATCGGTGCAGACCAGGGCCGGCTGGTTGCGCGTGTCCTGCAGCGACTGCTGCAGCGCCTCCAGCCGCTCGGGCAGGCAGACAACCAGGTCCAGCTGCGCATGGTCGATCAGGTAGTTCAACTCGCGGCGCTTGTGGTCGGGGTTGATGGGCACACAGCAGATGCCCAGGCTGTTCATCGCCAGCTTGTGCCAGAGGTGCTCGGGCCGGCTCTCCAGAAACAGTCCCACGCGGTGGCCCACGCCATAGCCGGCCGCCTGGTAGCAGGCCTGCAGCCGCGCAATATGGGCGCCGGCCTGCGTGTAGCTGAACTCGCAGCCCTCGGGCAGGTAGCTGCGCTTGGGGTTGGCTGGCACCGCCAGCAGGCTGTGGTCGGGGTAGCGCGCCATGGCGGCGTGCAGTGCCTGGCCAATGGTGGTCTGGTCGGTGATGGCGATCATGTCGAGGGGCTTCCAGGCAAGGTCAGGTCCGGATCAACGGCGACGGAATGGGGTCGATCTGCTGGTCCAGCGCGGCCTGCTTTTCGGCCTCCAGGCTGCGCAGGAAGGCAGCACGCTGCTGCAGCTGCATCCAGTAGTGCTGGGTGGCCGGCCCCCATTGCGAGGACATGCCCAGGTAGTCCGACAGCATCAGCGCATAGCCCACGGCCACATCGGCGGCCGTGAAGCGGCCTGCGCAGAGGTAGGGCTGGTCGGCCGGCATCGCCTGGGCAGCGGTCTCCAGCGCGCGCAGCCGCCCCAGGAACCAGCGCTCGTAGTCTTCAGCCACCTGGGGCTGGCGCCGCACGGCGGGCTCAAAGAACTGGTAGCGCAGCACTAGGGTCTGCGGAAAGGTCAAGGTCGCATCGGACATGTGCAGCCAGTTCAGGTAGCTGCCATAGGCGGGGTCGCTGGGCTGCACGTCCAGGCGCTGAGCGGGGGCGCGGCTGGCCAGGTACTGGCAGATGGCGGCGGACTCGGTCATGCGCGTGTCGCCGTCGATCAGCAGCGGCACGGTGCCCAGCGGGTTGAGCGCCAGATAGTGCTTGGCCAGTGCGCGGGGCGGAAAGGGCAGCATCTGCAGCCGGTAGGGCAGGCCCAGCTCTTCCAGCATCCATAGCGCGCGGAACGAGCGCGCGCTCACACAGTGGTACAGCTCGATCACAGCAAGTCTCCATCCGATGTTGTGCCGCCATCTTGGCACGAATGGACGCCAGTGGCTGCCCTGCAGGTGTCAGCCAGGTTGCAAATCGGGCCGGTGTCAGGCCCGTATCTGCGGAGCCTCAGGCCGGCGGCCGGGTGCTCTTGCGGTACTCGGCCGGGGACATGCCCATCCAGGTGCGGAAGGCGCGGATAAAGCTTTTGTCATTGCTGAAGCCGGCCAGCTGCGCGATCTGCTTGATCGGCCGGTTGCTGCGGTGGAGCAGGGTCAGCGAGCGTTCGCGCCGTACCTCGTCCTTCAGGGCCTGCAGCGATGCGCCCTCGTCCTTGAGCTGGCGGTGCAGGGTGCGCAGCGACAGGTGCAGCTTGGCCGAGAGGCTGTCGGCGCTGTGCATCGCCGAGGGGTCGGCGGCCAGCAGCTGGCGCACGCGCTGCACCATCAACCGGTCGCGGCGGTAGGGACGCACGGTCAGCGGCAGCGCGCGCTGCAGCATGCGCTGCAACGCCGCTTCGTCGCGGGCAATCGGCAAGGCCAGGTAGCGCGCATCAAACTGCATGCGGGTGACCGGTGCGCCAAACTGCACATCGCCAGGGAAGAGCAGCGCATACACATCGGCATGGGCGGGTGCGTCGAACGGAAAACTCACCTTGAACAGCGGCAGCGACGAATCGACAAACCAGCTCGACAGCCCATGCATATTGCGCAGCATGGAGACCAGGCAGAACTCGCGCAGCTCGCCCAGGCCGGTGTGTTCGATGATCTCGACCGTGGCCGTCTCGCCCTGCACCTGCAGGCTGAGCGCCAGGTCATCGGTGAGCAGCCCATGGTGGCGGCACCAGCGCTTGAGCGCCACCCCCAGGTTGGGGCTGGTGAGCGAGGCACGGGCCAGCATGCCATAGCTGCCCCAGGGCAGGCGGCGGCTGAACCAGCCCAGGGCCTCGTCGTCCAGCTCCTGCATGGCTGCGTCGGAGAGGGTTTCGAACTGCAAGGCGGTGATGCCGGGGCCATCTTTTTCGACCGCCAAGGGATCGATTTGCGCCAATTGCAGCGCACGATCCGCACTCAGCCCCCGGTGCTGGTAGGCACGGGCGATTGCCCGGACAAAGGCCATGGGCGTGACTGCGGGGTGGTGCACGACGGCAGAAGAGGGCAGGGGTTTGGGCATGGAGGGTGGGGTTTAAATAGCGCCAAGCAGGGCCATTGTACTGGCGACATTTGCAACCATCCTGCCATCATTTGCGCGGCACGCTCGCGTATGCTGAAAGACAAGGAAAAAGGCCGCCGACCCGGCTGGTTGGGCGGCGGACAGGAGACACCATGAGCGAGACCAGATTGACCAGCAGCTATGCACGGGGCGCCAGCGAGCCGCGCCTGCTGAACAAGACCATCGGCCAGCAACTGAGCGAGACGGCGGCCCGTTTTGGCGCGCGTGATGCGCTCATCAGCCGCCACCAGGGCCTGCGCCTGAGCTATCAGCAACTGCTGGCGCAATCGCAGCAACTGGCCAGTGCCTTGCTGCGTGCCGGCATCGCCAAAGGCGACCGGGTCGGCATCTGGTCGCACAACAATGTGGAATGGGTGCTGCTGCAGCTGGCCACCGCCCATGTGGGCATCATCCTCGTCAACATCAACCCGGCCTACCGCACCTCCGAGCTGGCCTATGCGCTGAACAAGGTGCAGTGCAAGGCGCTGTTCGTGATGGAGCGCTTCAAGACCAGCGACTACCTGGGCATGGTGCGCGCGCTGGCGCCGGAGCTGGAGACACAAGGCAGCGCCGCACTGCAGATCGCGGCGCTGCCCGATCTGCGTCTGGTGGTCTGGATCGATGTCGCAGGCCAGGGCCAGGAGCAGCCGGGCATGCAGCGCTTCTCGCGCTTTATCGCCAGCGGTGATGCAGCCGACCCGCAGGTCGCACAGATCGGCGCCACCTTGACGCCTTACGACCCGATCAACATCCAGTTCACCAGTGGCACCACCGGCTTTCCCAAGGGCGCTACCCTGACCCACCGCAATATCGTTAACAACGGCTATTTCATTGGCGAGGCGATGCGGTTGACCGAAGAGGACCGGCTCTGCATCCCCGTGCCGCTCTACCACTGCTTTGGCATGGTGCTGGGCAATATGGCCTGCATGACGCATGGTGCGGCCATGGTCTACCCCAATGATGGCTTTGATGCGCTGACCGTGCTGGAGACGGTGCAGGCCGAGCGCTGTACCGGCCTGCATGGCGTGCCCACGATGTTCATCGCCGAGCTGGACCACCCGCGTTTTGCCGAGTTCGACCTGTCGAGCCTGCGCACCGGCATCATGGCTGGCTCCCCCTGCCCGATCGAGGTGATGAAGCGGGTCGTCAGCCAGATGCATCTGTCCGAGATCACCATCGCCTACGGCATGACCGAGACCAGCCCGGTCAGCTGCCAAAGCTCGACCGATACGCCGCTGGACAAGCGCGTCTCCACCGTCGGCAAGGTGCATCCGCACCTGGAGGTCAAGATCGTCAGCCCGGAGACCGGCGAGACAGTGGCCCCCGGGCAATCGGGTGAGCTCTGCACGCGCGGTTATTCCGTCATGCATGGCTACTGGGGCGACGAAGCCAAGACGCGCGAGGCCATCGATGGCGATGGCTGGATGCACACCGGCGACCTGGCCACGATGGATGCCGAAGGCTATGTGAACATCGTCGGCCGCATCAAGGACATGGTGATCCGGGGCGGCGAGAACATCTACCCACGCGAGATCGAGGAGTTCCTCTACACCCACCCGCAGGTGCAGGATGTGCAGGTGGTCGGCGTGCCCGACAGCCGCTTTGGCGAAGAGCTCTGCGCCTGGGTCATCGTCAAGGCTGGCCAAAGCCTGGATGCCGAGGCACTGCGCAGCTACTGCAAGGGCCGGGTGGCCCATTACAAGGTGCCGCGCTACATCGAGTTTGTCGAGGCCTTCCCGATGACGGTGACCGGCAAGATCCAGAAGTTCAAGATCCGCGAGGCGATGATCGAATCGCTGAAGCTGGATGTGAGCAAGACGGCCTGAACCGCGCAGAGCGCCGCCATGCAGCAACCGCCTGTACGATCAATGCCCTTCCAGCTTGGCAGCTTGCTTGGCAGCGGCGCGGCGGGCCACTTCCAGGCGCTTGCGCAAGGTGATCTCGCTCAGGTCCAGCTCCTGGACCAGGCTGCGCAGCGATTCGTCGTTGATGCGGTTGTTGTGCCGCTCGGCGTAGATCGTGTGGCGCTCGACCTTGATGCAGTTGAGCCGCATCTCCAGCTCGGCCACATAGCGCAGGCGCCGCTCCTGCACCGCATCGGGCGTGGCCAGGTCCTGCACCTCGGCCGATTCGGGCGTGCGCTCTTCGTCGAGCAGGTCGATACGGTTGCGGTACTCGCGCGCAATGCGGCCTTCGATTTCATGCTGCTGGGCCTGCCATTCGGTGGGCTGCTGGGCGGCATCGTCGTCGCTCATCGCCAGGCTGTTGATCGCCGCGCGGCAGGCTGCAATGCGCGCCTGGCGCTCTTCACGCACCGATTCGGGCTCGCTCGTCGCCTGCACGCGGCGCAGTACCAGCGGCAGGCCGATGCTGCCGATCACCAGGGTGAACAAGATCGTGCCGGTGGCCAGAAAGATCAGCATGTCCCTTGCCGGAAACGGCTGGCCGTTGTTCAGCAGCAGCGGCACGGACAGCGCACCGGCCAGCGTGACCGCTCCGCGAATGCCCGCCAAGGTGGTGGCCAGGTTCAGCCAGAGATCGGGTTTCTTGATCAGCTTGCCGGCCTGGTGGGCCTTGTGCAGGCTGCGGCTGACGCCCAGCATCAGCCAGATCCAGCGCAGCGCCAGCAGCGCGACCGAGATGATGGCCACATAGCCCACCAGAATCCACCAGTCATGGCCGGCATCGCGCAAGGTCACGCCAATGATCGACGGCAGCTGCAGACCCAGCAGCAGGAAGATCGCGCCGTTGAAGGCCGATTCGACCATGGCCCAGGTACCGGCGGTCTGCATGCGCTCGGAGATGTAGTCGGCCCGGTTCAGATCGCCAAAATTGGTGGCCACGCCAGCGGCCACGGCCGCCAGAATGCCGGAGACGCCAATCTTTTCGCCCAGCAGGTAGGCTGCAAACGGCAGCAGCACCAGCAGCAGCACCATCTGTGTGGCCGCCACATCGCCCAGGCGGCGGGTGACGGTATCGCGCAGGTAGCTGAAGCCCCAGCCCACCGCCGCACCCACGCCCAGACCGCCCAGCGCGATCCACAGAAATTCCTGCGTGACCTGGGTCCAGGAGAACACGCCGGTCAACGTGGCGGCGATGGCGAATTTCAGCGCCACCAGGCCCGAGGCATCATTGAGCAGCGACTCGCCTTCGAGCACATGCATGGTGTGGGCCGGCATGCCCAGGTTGCGCGTGATGGCCGAGACGGCCACCGCATCGGTGGGCGATATCACGGCGGCCAGCGCAAAGGCCACGGTCAGCGGGATCTCCGGAATCATCCAGTGGATCAGGTAGCCCAGGCCAATCACGGTAAACAGCACCAGGCCAAAGGCCAGCCGCAAAATAGGGCGGTACAGCGCAAAGAACTCGCGCTTGGGAATGCGCCAGCCGTCGGCAAACAGCAGCGGCGGAATGAACAGCAGCATGAACAGGCCGGGATCGAAATCGATATGCAGGCCTTGTTGCGGCCAGGACAGCGCAGCACCCAGCATGATCTGGATCAGCGGCAGCGGTATGGCCCGGATGTAGCGCGCAATGATGCCGGTGACGGCACCGATCATCAGGACGAGCAGGACGGTTTCGACGGTGTGCATGGTGCGGATTCGTTTGGCAGCAGACTATTTTTAAAGAAAACGCGTTTCTGAACGGAACGCTAGAACATTGAAGAGGACAAGCATGAGCAAACTCGCAACCCAGCTGAATGCCCGGTCGGCAGATTTTCAGACCAATGCGCAAGCCATGCGCAGCATTGTGGAGGACCTGCGGGCCCAGTCTGCCAAGGTGGCGCAAGGCGGTGGTGAAGCCGCACGGGCCAAGCACCTGGGCCGGGGCAAGCTGCTGCCGCGTGACCGCGTGCAGATGCTGCTGGACCCCGGCACGCCCTTTTTGGAGCTGGCACCGCTGGCTGCACTGAACATGTACAACAACGATGCGCCCGGCGCGGGCCTGATTGCCGGCGTGGGCCGGGTCAGCGGGGTGGACTGCATGATCGTGTGCAATGATGCCACGGTCAAAGGCGGCACCTACTACCCGATGACGGTTAAAAAACATTTGCGCGCGCAGGAAGTGGCGGCGCAAAACCGCCTGCCCTGCATTTACCTGGTCGATTCGGGCGGCGCCAACCTGCCCAACCAGGACGAGGTCTTCCCCGACCGCGAGCACTTTGGCCGCATCTTCTACAACCAGGCCAATATGTCGGCCCAGGGCATTGCGCAGATCGCCGTGGTCATGGGCTCCTGCACCGCCGGCGGCGCCTATGTGCCGGCGATGAGCGATGAGTCCATCATCGTGAAGAACCAGGGCACGATTTTCCTCGGTGGCCCACCGCTGGTGAAGGCTGCGACCGGCGAGGTGGTGAGCGCCGAAGACCTGGGCGGCGGGGATGTGCACACCCGCCTGTCGGGTGTGGCCGACCACCTGGCCGACAACGACACCCATGCGCTGGCGCTGGCCCGCAAGGCCGTGAGCCATCTGAACAAGGCCAAGCAGCCCCATGCCGCGGACAAGGCGCCGCAGGCACCGGCCTACCCGGCCGATGAGCTGTATGGCGTGATTCCCGTCGATACGCGCAAGCCTTTCGATGTGCGCGAAATCATCGCCCGCATTGTCGATGGCAGCGATTTCGACGAGTTCAAGGCCCGCTTTGGCGCCACCCTGGTCTGCGGCTTTGCCCGGGTCGAGGGCATGGAGGTCGGCATCATCGCCAACAACGGCATTCTGTTCAGCGAATCGGCCGTCAAGGGCGCGCACTTCATCGAGCTGTGCTGCCAGCGCAAGATTCCGCTGGTCTTCCTGCAGAACATCACCGGCTTCATGGTGGGCCGCAAGTACGAGAACGAGGGCATTGCCCGCCATGGCGCCAAGCTGGTGACGGCGGTGGCCACGGCCAGCGTGCCCAAGTTCACGATCATCATCGGCGGCAGTTTTGGCGCCGGCAACTACGGCATGTGCGGCCGGGCCTACAGCCCACGCTTCCTGTGGATGTGGCCGAACGCACGCATCAGCGTGATGGGCGGCGAGCAGGCGGCCAGCGTGCTGGCCACGGTCAAGCGCGATGGCATCGAGGGCCGGGGCGGCGCCTGGACGGCGGAGGAGGAGGAGGCCTTCAAGGCACCCATCCGCCAGCAGTACGAGGACCAGGGCCACCCCTACTACGCCTCGGCACGCCTGTGGGATGACGGCGTCATCGACCCGGCCGATACCCGCCGCGTGCTGGCGCTGGGCCTGGCAGCCACCCGCAATGCACCGATCGAAGACACCAAGTTCGGCGTCTTCCGCATGTAATGCCCTGAGACAGAGAGGACACCATGAAAAGCACATTTCTGACCGTCGAAGCCGCTGGGCCGGTGGCCACCATCACGCTGACCCAGCCCGATGTCCGCAATGCCTTCAGCGACGAGGTGATTGCCGACATCACCCGCGCCTTTACCTGGGTGGGGGCGCAGGCCCAGGTCCGCGCCGTGGTGCTGGCCGCCGAAGGCCCGGCCTTTTGCGCCGGCGCCAACCTGAACTGGATGCGCGCGATGGCCGACTACACCCGTGAGGAGAACCTGGTCGATGCCGGCAAGCTCGCCGAGATGCTGCGCGTGATCTACACCTGCCCCAAGCCGACGATCGCGCGGGTGCAAGGCGATGTCTACGCCGGCGGCATGGGTCTGGTCGCTTGCTGCGACATGGCGGTGGCGGCCAGCCATGCCGGTTTTTGCCTCAGCGAGGTGAAGATCGGTCTGATCCCGGCCACGATCAGCCCCTATGTGATCCGCGCGATGGGCCCGCGTGCGGCGCACCGCTACTTTCTGACCGGCGAGCGCTTTGACGCTGCTGAAGCACTGCGCACCGGCTTCGTGCACCAGGTGGTGGAGGCCGAGGCGCTGGACAGCGCTGTGGACGGCCTGCTCAAGCACCTGCTGAGCGCCAGCCCGGCAGCGGTGCAGGCCTGCAAAAAGCTGGTGCTCGATGTGGCCGGCCGCGAGGTGGACGAGGCGCTGATCGCCGAGACGGTGGCCGGCATTGCCGATATCCGCGCCAGCGCCGAAGGCAAGGAAGGCGTGCAGGCATTCTTGAACAAACGCAAACCCAGCTGGCTGGGAGGCTGAAGTACGCATAACGCGGCCTTGGATGGCAGACAGCAAGCAGGCGTTGGCGCTATAAACAGCGCGTTTGCTGACTGGCACTGAGGAGCCCCCACCATGGATACCTGGAACACCATCGTCAACTGGCTGCACGGCATGGGCCTGCATCTGGACAAGGACACCGCCCAAACGGTGGGGCAGGCGGCCGACCAGGTCGGCCAGGTGGCCGGCCAGATGGGCCAGGCCATGGCGCAGTGGGACTGGGGCCAGCTGATGGCACTGGCGGCCGCGCTGGGCTGGGCCAGCGGCTTTCGGCTCTACGCGGTGGTGTTTGTGACGGGCATGCTGGGCGCGACGGGCGTGCTGCACCTGCCCGGCGGGCTGACGGTGCTGCAGCAGCCGGTGATCCTGGTCATCAGTGGCGCGCTGCTGTTTGTCGAGTTCTTTGCCGACAAGATCCCCGGCGTAGATTCGGTCTGGGATGTGGTGCAGAGCGTCGTGCGTGTGCCCGCTGGCGCGGCCTTGGCCGCCAGCGTGTTTGGTACCGACAACGCAACGATGGCCACGGCGGCCGCCTTGATGGGCGGCACCCTGGCGCTGAGCAGCCAGGTGGCCAAGACCACCACGCGCGCGGCGATCAACACCAGCCCGGAGCCGTTCTCCAATTGGGGGGCGAGCCTGCTGGAAGACGGGGTGTCGGTCGGCGCCGTCTGGCTGGCCATCAACCACCCGCTGGTGTTTGCGGTGGCGCTGGCCGTGGTGCTGGTGCTGATGTGGGTGATGACCTGGGTGCTGTGGAAGTTTTTGCGGGCTGTGGTGCGCCGGATTCGCCGGTGGCTGGGCCATGAAGAGCCGGTGGCCCTGGCCGCCACCGGCGCGGATCACCAACGATATTGACCCAGGGCTTGCGAAGGCGGGCCGGGGACAGGGAAGAAGACTGAGGAGATTGTTGTATGTTCTCGAAAATTTTGATCGCCAACCGTGGTGAGATTGCCTGCCGCGTCGCCGCTACCGCCCGCCGCATGGGTGTCAAGACCGTGGCCGTGTACTCTGATGCCGACGCCCATGCCAAGCATGTAGCCGCCTGCGACGAGTCCGTGCACATCGGTGGCAGCGCCCCCAAGGACAGCTACCTGCGCTGGGAACGCATCATCGAGGCCGCCCAGGCCACCGGCGCCCAGGCCATCCACCCCGGCTACGGCTTTCTGAGCGAGAACGAGGACTTTGCCGCCGCTTGCGCCGCTGCGGGCCTGGTCTTCATCGGCCCGCCTGCCAGCGCCATCCGGGCGATGGGCCTGAAGGCCGAATCCAAGCAGCTGATGGAAAAGGCCGGCGTACCCCTGGTGCCGGGCTACCACGGTGCAGGGCAAGACCCGGCCCTGCTGCACAAGGAGGCCGACCGCATCGGCTACCCGGTGCTGATCAAGGCCAGCGCCGGCGGCGGTGGCAAGGGCATGCGCCTGGTGGAAAAAAGCGAGGACTTTGCCGCCGCGCTGGAATCCTGCAAGCGCGAGGCCATCAACAGCTTCAGCAATGATGCGGTGCTGATCGAGAAATACGTGCTGCGCCCGCGCCATATCGAGATCCAGGTGTTTGGTGATACGCAAGGCAACTGCGTCTACCTGTTCGAGCGCGACTGCTCGGT
>NZ_CAXYJV010000013.1:0-22701 GCF_964277875.1 uncultured Comamonas sp. | reverse complement strand
TTAGTCGGAGCGTAGCGCAGCCTGGTAGCGCATCTGCTTTGGGAGCAGAGGGTCGTGAGTTCGAATCCCACCGCTCCGACCATCCCTATTGAAAACCTGTTGCACGCAAGTGCAGCAGGTTTTTCGTTTGGGCAGTTCCAAAAACGCCAGCTGCGCCCCACCATCAAAGTGGGTCCATGGCGCCATCGCCCAAGCCATTCACCAGATGGCGATCGCCGTCAACATGGCTTGGCGATGCCCTTGCGCAGGGCGGGGAATGTATCCGGCTGGATACATATATTTTCCGAGCCGATGCACGTTGATTTTGCTGCATTCTTCGCTGAAACAGGCTTTGCCTAGCAGAAATTGGGCCTGCTTTTTTGCTGCCAGGAACGCTACAGGTAGCGTACACTCAATCCCATAGACACCATATGTAGTGTCCACCGCTTCCCCCACTGGTTATCCGATGCTGGTCTTCCTCCAGCCACTGCGCGCCTGCGATGCCGGGCGCGTTTTGGCGCAGGATAGCTGCGTCTTGCGCCCGTGGTCCTGCGTTTTTTATCCCATTAGAAACATCGCAAATGAACCAGACAAGCACTATGAGAGTCACCAAGCGTGACGGTCGCGTTGAACCCATCGACCTGGACAAAATCCACCGAGTGATTGACTGGGCGGCCAAAGGCCTGAGCAATGTGTCGGTCTCGCAGATCGAGCTGCAGTCGCATATCCAGTTCTATGACGGCATCCGCACCGATGCGATCCATGAAACCATCATCAAGTCCGCCGCCGACCTGATCTCCGAAGACGCGCCCGACTACCAGTACGTCGCAGCGCGCCTGGCCATCTTCCACCTGCGCAAGATTGCGTTCGGCCAGTTCGAGCCGCCGCATCTGTACGAGCATGTGCAAAAGCTCACCGAGCTCAAGAAGTACGACCCCCATCTGCTGGCCGATTACAGCCGCGAAGAGTACGACGAGATCAATGGTTTCATCGACCACTGGCGCGATATGGACTTCTCCTACGCCGCCGTGAAGCAGCTCGAAGGCAAGTACCTGGTGCAGAACCGGGTGACCAAGCGCATCTACGAAAGCCCGCAGATCCTGTACGTGCTGGTTGCGATGAGCCTGTTTGCCAAGTACCCGGCCGACCGCCGTTTGCAGTACATCAAGCGCTTCTATGATGCCGTCTCGCGCTTCAAGATTTCGCTGCCCACGCCCATCATGTCGGGCGTGCGCACGCCGCTGCGCCAGTTCAGCTCCTGCGTGCTGATCGAGTGCGACGACAGCCTCGACAGCATCAATGCCACCACCAGCGCCATCGTCAAGTACGTGTCGCAGCGCGCCGGTATCGGCATCAACGGTGGCCGCATCCGCGCGCTGGGCAGCGAGATCCGTGGCGGCGAGGCGCAGCACACCGGCTGCCTGCCTTTCTTCAAGATGTTCCAGTCGGCCGTCAAGTCCTGCTCGCAAGGCGGCGTGCGCGGCGGTGCAGCCACCTTGTTCTACCCGCTGTGGCACCTGGAAGCCGAGTCGCTGCTCGTGCTGAAGAACAACCGTGGCGTCGAAGAAAACCGCATCCGCCATCTGGACTACGGTATCCAGATCAACCGCATGCTCTACCAGCGCCTGATCAAGGGCCAGAACATCAGCCTGTTCTCGCCCCATGATGTGCCCGGTCTGTACGAGGCCTTCTTTGCCGACCAGAACAAGTTCGAAGAGCTGTACGTCAAGTACGAGAGCGACGAATCCATCCGCAAGCGCACCTTGCCCGCAGTGGAGCTGTTCTCGCTGATGATGCAAGAGCGTGCCAGCACCGGCCGTATCTACATCCAGAACGTGGACCACTGCAACACGCACAGCCCGTTCAACCCGGCCGTCGCTCCCGTGCGCCAGTCGAACCTGTGCATGGAAATCCTGCTGCCGACCCACCCGCTCGAAGACATCAAGGACGAGAACGGCGAAATCGCGCTGTGCACCCTGTCCGCCTTCAACCTGGGCGCGCTGGAATCGACCGACGAGCTCGAAGAACTGGCCGACCTGATCGTGCGCGCACTCGATGCCCTGCTGGACTACCAGGACTACCCGGTGGCCGCCGCCCGCATTGCGACCGAAAAGCGACGCTCGCTGGGCGTGGGCGTGATCAACTACGCCTACTACCTGGCCAAGAACGGCGTGCGCTACTCCGACGGTTCGGCCAATGGCCTGACCCACCGCACGTTTGAAGCCATCCAGTACTACCTGCTCAAGGCATCGGTGCAGCTGTCGCGCGAATTCGGTCCTTGCACCGCCTTTGCCGAAACCAACTACGCCGCCGGCATCCTGCCGATCGATACCTACAAGAAGGACATCGACGGCCTGACCGACGAGCCCCTGCACCTCGACTGGGAAACCCTGCGCACCGAGATCAAGACCCATGGTCTGCGCAACTCGACCCTGACCGCGCTGATGCCGTCGGAGACCTCCAGCCAGATCGCCAACGCGACCAATGGCATCGAGCCTCCACGGGGCTTTGTGTCGGTCAAGCAGTCCAAGGACGGCATCCTGCGCCAGGTGGTGCCGGAGATCGATCGCTTGAAGGGCCAGTACGAACTGCTCTGGCAAATGCCCAACAACGATGGCTACCTGAAGCTCGTGGGCCTGATGCAGAAGTTTGTCGACCAGTCCATCTCGGCCAACACCAACTACGACCCGCAGCGCTTTGCCGATGGCAAGGTGCCGATGCAGCAACTGCTCAAGGACCTGCTGCAGGCCTACAAGTTGGGTGTCAAGACCCTGTACTACCACAACACCCGTGACGGTGCCGAAGACATGCAGGGCGCGGCTGCAGAAGACGACTGCGCCAGCGGCGCCTGCAAGATCTAAGCGGAGAGAAGGCGATGGCATACAGCACCTTCTCCAAGGTCGACAATGACCAGCTCAAGGAACCGATGTTCTTTGGCAATCCGGTCAACGTCGCCCGCTACGACCAGCAGAAGTACCCGATCTTCGAGAAGCTGATCGAAAAGCAACTCTCGTTTTTCTGGCGCCCTGAAGAAGTGGACATCACGCAGGACCGGATCGACTACCAGAACCTGCCTGACCACGAAAAGCACATCTTCATCAGCAACCTGAAGTACCAGACCCTGTTGGACTCGATCCAGGGGCGCAGCCCCAACATGGCCTTCCTGCCGCTGGTGTCGCTGCCGGAGCTGGAGACCTGGATTGAGACCTGGGCGTTTTCCGAGACCATCCACTCGCGCTCCTACACGCACATCCTGCGCAACATCGTCAACGATCCATCGGTGATCTTTGACGACATCATGCGCAACGAGAGCATCAAGCTGCGCGCGGGCGATATCTCGTCGTACTACGACGACCTGATCCGTGATGCGATGCTGCACGCCCAGTTGGGCCCGGGCAGCCACACGATCAATGGCGTGGTGCACGAGATCGATGTGTACCAGCTCAAGAAGAAGATGTACCTGTGCCTGATGAATGTGAACATTCTGGAGGCCATCCGCTTTTATGTGAGCTTTGCCTGCTCCTTCGCGTTTGCCGAGCGCAAGCTGATGGAAGGCAATGCCAAGATCATCCGCCTGATTGCCCGTGATGAGGCGCTGCACCTGACCGGTACCCAGCACTTGCTCAACATCATGCGCTCGGGCCAGGACGATCCGGACTTTGCCAAGATCGCCAAAGAGACCGAGCAGGAATGCTTTGAGATGTTCAAGACCGCAGCCTTGCAGGAAAAGCAGTGGGCTGAGTACCTGTTCCGCGACGGCTCGATGATCGGCCTGAACAAGGACATTCTGAGCCAGTACGTGGAGTACATCACCAATATCCGCATGTCGGCGATCGGCCTCAAACCCGCGTTCGAGAACGCCAAGAGCAACCCGATCCCCTGGATCAACACCTGGCTGTCGTCCGACACCGTGCAGGTGGCCCCGCAAGAGGTGGAGCTGAGCTCCTACCTGGTGGGCCAGATCAACGCCGAAGTCTCGCTGGATGACCTGAGCGGAATCGAGTTGTGACCACGGTCAGCACCACGGACACCCTCATACGCGTGCTGCCAGGGGAGACCCTGCTCGAGGCGCTGGAGCGCACTGGCCACGATGTGGAATACCAGTGCCGTGGTGGCTATTGCGGCAGCTGCCGCCTCACCTTGGTGGAGGGCGAAGTCGTCTACACCCAGGAGCCGCTGGCCTTTGTCGGGCCCCATGAAGTGGTTCCCTGCTGCTGCGTGGTCAAGACCCCCATCAAGGTGGAGTGCAGCCTGCGGCAGGTGGAAACCAGTGCCGACGACAAGAGCCAGCTGGCTTTGGATCTGTAGGTCTCTGCCGTTCTGTGCGCAGGCCCCATGCTGAGCTTGGGGCCTTTTTTTGCTGCCTGCAATGCACAGCGATGACAGCTTGTTGTCTCAGCAATGCCTGCCGCCAGCACATTCCCCTGCTGCTCTGGCGAACTTTACACAAGCAGGGGCCTGGGGGCTGGACGGCCGCTTGACTGCCCCTGCGCCCCCGGATGGGTACAGGCCGCCACCGCTTGGTGCAGCAGCGCGCAGGCCTGGTGCATGGGCAGTCAAAAACCAGGCATGCATGCACTGTGGCTGTGCAGGGCCACCGGGTTAGCGCGTAATGGTTTTTACCCGCGAAGCCTGGCTTGTGCCCGCCCTCGAATTTCTTGTTTGCGCCGACTGTGCGATCGCTTGATCATCGCTGCCAGATCAGAGCTTCTGATCCACACAGCTTGCATGATTCGGAGATACCAGATGGCAACAAGCCAAGTCATACGCGCCGGGGCAGATATCGGCGGCACTTTCACAGACATCGCACTGGAGGTCGATGGCGTCCTGTTCAGCGAGAAGGTCCTGACGGACTATGAAAAACCTGAGCGCGCCATCGTCACCGGCCTCAAACAGGCGGCAGCCCAGGCCGGGATCGCGCCATCGCAGATCGGCACGGTGATCCACGGCACCACCTTGGCCACCAATTCGCTGATCGAGCGGCGCGGTGCCAGGACCGCCTTCATCACCAGCGAAGGTTTTCGCGATGTGATCGAGATGCGCAACGAAGGCCGCTTTGAGCAGTATGACCTGGCCATCCAGCTGCCCGCACCGCTGATCGCCCGCAACCACCGCTATACCGTGCAAGGCCGGCTCGATGCCAAGGGCCAGGAGCTGCAGCCGCTCGATGAGGCACAGGTGCAGGATGTGATTGCGCAGCTGCGCCGGGGTGAGTACGAAAGCGTGGCCGTGGGCCTGATGCACAGCTACAAGAACCCGGCCCATGAAAAGCGGGTGCGCGCGCTGATTGCCCAGGCGCTGCCCCAGCTGTCGGTGTCCATCTCCAGCGAGGTCTCGCCGCAGATCCGAGAGTTCGAGCGCTTCAACACCGTCTGCGCCAATGCCTATGTGAAGCCGCTGATGTCCTCCTACCTGCAGCGCCTGGCCCAGGCCTTGGTGGCAGAGGGCATGCACTGTCCGCTCTACCTGATCCACTCGGGCGGCGGGCTGATGTCGCTGGCCAATGCGGCCGAGTTCCCGGTGCGACTGCTCGAATCCGGGCCGGCCGGCGGCGCCATCTATGCCAGCGATTTTGCGGCCAAGTACGGCCAGGACAAGGTCGTCTCCTTCGACATGGGCGGCACCACCGCCAAGATCTGCCTCATCGACCAGCATGTGCCCAAGACGGCGCGGGTGTTTGAAGTGGCGCGCAGCTACCGCTTCAAAAAGGGCAGCGGCATGCCGATCTCCATCCCCGTCATCGAGATGATCGAGATTGGTGCGGGTGGTGGCTCCATCGCCCATGTGGACGATATGCGCCAGGTGCGCGTGGGGCCGGAGAGCGCGGGCTCCGAGCCCGGACCGGCCAGCTACGGCCGCGGCGGTGCCCGCCCCACGGTGACCGATGCCGATCTGCTGCTGCACAAGCTGGACCCGGCCCGCTTTGCCGGTGGCAGCATGCGGCTGGATATGCCCGCTGCCGAAAAAGCCATGGCCGCCCATGTGGGCGAGGCCCAGGGCCTGGATGCCGTGCGCGCCGCCTATGCGGTGGCCGAAGTGGTGGACGAGAACATGGCCAATGCCGCGCGCATGCATGCGGTGGAATCCGGCCAGGACCTGGAGGCCTACACGATGATCGCCTACGGCGGCGCGGCGCCGCTGCATGCCGTGCGCCTGTGTGAAAAGCTCGGCATTCAGCGCCTGCTGATCCCCACCGGCGCCGGCGTGGGCTCGGCCATCGGCTTCTTGCGTGCGCCCTTTGCCTATGAGTCGCTGCGCAGCTCGGTGGTGCGCATGAGCCAGTTCGATGGCGAGGCCGTCAACCAGATGCTGCGCGAGATGGAGGTGGAGGTGAGCGCCTTTTTGCACGACACCGGCTATGGCGGCGAGACCGTCAAGGAGCTGCGCGCCTTCATGCGCTACTGCGGCCAGGGCTGGGAGATTCCGGTCTCGGTGCCCGTGCAGCACTTTGGGCCGGACAGCGTGCCTGCCCTCAACGCGGCCTTTGTGCAGAACTATGTGGCCTTGTTCGGCCATGCGATCGACGGCCTCGACATTGAGGTGGTGAGCTGGGCACTGTCCTTGCGTTCCAAGACCTTGCCCCCGGCCCAGGCTGCGTTGCAGCAGGGCGGCACGCCGCAAAAGGGGGCCGGCACGGTGCTGGACCGCCGCGAGGTGTTCGACGGCAAGCAAGGCCAGTTCTATGCCTGCGATATCTATGAGCGCCTGGGCCTGCCCCGGGGCCAGGCTGTTCCCGGCCCGGTGGTGATCGTGGAAAAGGAAACCTCGACCTATGTCAGCCCCGGCTTCAAGGTTGTGCTGCAGTCAGACGACTGCATGCTGGTGGAACGCATCGACAGCGGAGTGTGATCATGGCAAACAATACAGACGTTCATTACCAAATCATGTGGAACCGCCTCATCTCGGTGGTGGAAGAGCAGGCAGTCACGTTGATTCGCACCGCCTTTTGCACCAGCGTGCGGGAGGCGGGCGACTTGTCGGCCGGCGTGTTTGACAGGCAGGGCCGCATGATGGCCCAGGCCGTGACCGGCACCCCTGGGCATGTGAACTCGATGGCCGAGTCGGTCGCACATTTTGCGAAGCGCTTTGAGCGCAGCACGCTCCAGGAGGGCGATGTGCTGGTCACCAACGACCCCTGGCTGGGTACCGGCCACCTGCACGACATCACCGTCGTCACGCCGGTCTTTTATGGCCCTGACGGCCACAGCGAACACATCGGCTACTTTGCCGCCACCGCCCACGTGGTGGACATCGGCGGGCGCGGCTTTGGCCCGGACGGCAGCGATGTCTACGAAGAGGGCCTGTGCATTCCGCCGATGAAGTTCTTCCGTGCCGGCGCGCTCAACGAAGACCTGGTCGAGATCCTGCGCAACAACGTGCGTGAGCGCGACCAGGTGATTGGCGACTTCCACTCGCTGGCTGTCTGCAATGCCACCGGCATGCGCCGCCTCAAGGGCATGCTGGCCGAGTTTGAACTGCGCGACCTGGAAGACCTGGCCCGCTTCATCTTTGACAACAGCCAGCGCGCCACCCGCGAGCGCATCGCCGCCTTGCCCGATGGTACCCAGCGCTATGCGATGACCGTCGATGGCTATGAAAAGCCCATCGAGCTGGTGGTGGCCGTGGAGATTGCGGCCGACAAGCTGCGCGCCGACTTCGCCGGCACCTCGGACCCCAGCCGCTACGGCATCAATGTGCCGCTGACCTACACCAAGGCCTATGCCTCCTATGCGCTCAAATGCGCAATTGCGCCGGAGATCCCCAACAACTGGGGCTCGCTGGAGCCCTTCGAGATCAGCGCGCCGGAGGACTGCATCCTCAACGCCCACCGCCCGCGCCCGGTGTCCGTGCGCCATGTGATCGGCCACCTGATCCCCGATGTGGTGCTGGGCGCGCTGCAGCCCATTTGCCAGGGCGAGATCCCGGCCGAAGGGGCCAGCTCGCTGTGGAACCTGCAGATGCGCTTCAAGGGCATCACGCCGGCCACCCGCAACCAGCAGCACGAGATCCTGATGTTCAATACCGGTGGCACCGGTGCGCGCCCGTCCAGCGATGGCCTGAGCGCCACCGCCTTCCCCAGCGGCGTGCAGGCCATGTCGGTCGAGGTGACCGAGAGCATAGGCCCCATCATCATCTGGCGCAAGGAGCTGCGCCCGAACTCGGGCGGTGCCGGCCGCTGGCGGGGTGGTCTGGGCCAGCGCATCGAGGTGGGCTCGGCCGAGGGCTTCGAGTTCGACCTGAACGCCATGTTTGACCGCGTGCATTTTGCGGCCCGGGGCCACAACGGCGGCCAAAGCGGCGCGCTGGGCCAGGTCGCGCTCGATGACGGCACCGCCTTGCGCGGCAAGGGCAAGCAGCAGATCCCGGCGGGGCGCCGTCTGATTCTGGACCTGCCCGGTGGCGGCGGCAACGGCGATGCGGCCCAGCGTCCGGCAGCGCTGGTGCAGCGTGATGTGGCCTATGGCTACATCAGCGCCGAGCAAGCCCAGGCCGATTACGCCCATGCGGCACCACGGACCCCGGCCTGATCGCCTGAAGCTGGCCAGCGGCGCTGCCGCTGGCCCTTCCAGCGCGCTGGCCCGCTTTTCTTTTTCTCCCACAGCAGGACACCAAGGACTCCCGATGCGCACACAAAATCCCACGGCAAATGGATTTGCCGCCCCCAGTGCCAGCCTTTCGGACTGGCCGTCCCCCTCATCAACGGTCGCGCCGCGCACGGTGCAGTCCAAGGAGCTCAACCGCGTCGTGCTGGCCTCGGTGGTCGGCAGCTTTGTCGAATGGTTCGAGTTTTCCGTCTACGGCTACCTGGCTGCGGTGCTGGGCAAGGTCTTCTTTGCCACCAGCTCGCCCACGATGCAGGTCACCGCGTCCTGGGCGGCCTTTGCCATTGCTTTTTTTGCCCGGCCCATCGGCGGCATCGTCTTTGGCTCGCTGGGCGACAAGTACGGCCGAAAGCGCGTGCTGACCATCACCATCATCATGATGGCCATCTCCACCTTCCTGATCGGCGTGCTGCCGGGCTATGCCAGCATCGGCATCGCCGCACCGTTGCTGCTGATCGTGCTGCGCCTGATGCAGGGCCTGTCCGCCGGGGGCGAGGCCAGTGGCGCCGCCATCTTTGTGGCCGAATACTGCCGGGACCGCAACCGCACCTTGCTCACCAGCTGGGTGGAGGTTGGGTGCATGGCCGGCTTCTTCTTTGGTGCCTCGGTGTCCGCGATCCTGACCGTGTTTTTCAGTGCCGACCAGATTCTGGACTGGGCCTGGCGCATTCCCTTTCTGATTGCACTGCCGCTGGGCGCCATTGGCCTCTACATCCGCAAGTACCTCGAAGAGACCCCCACCTTTGTCGCAATGAAGCAGCAGCATGACGCACTGGCCCAGGCGAGCTGGAAGGTGCTGTTCGCCACCCACAAGAAGGAGCTGTTCCAGTCGGCCGGCATCATCATCGTGACCAATGTCACCTTGTTCACCGTCGTCACCTACATCCCGACCTACTTTGTCAGCGCGCTGCATGTGGATGTGGCCACCGGCCTCAAGCTGTCCCTGGGCCCACAGCTCTTTCTGGTGGTGATGATCCCCCTGATGGGCATGCTGGCCGACAAGCTCAGCCGCAAGACCATGATGACCGCCGCCAGCCTGGCCATCGCGGTGCTGGCCGTGCCTTGTTTCCACCTGCTGCTCGAAGGCAGCACCGCCGCCAAGGTCTCGTCCTTGATGGTGCTGAACTTCTGCCTGGCCATGCTGTTGGGCAGCATCTACTCGATCATCCCGTCGATGTTCCACACCAGCGTGCGCTTTAAGGGCATGGCGCTGAGCTACAACGTGGCGGTGGCCATGTTCGCCGGCACCGCGCCGATGATCAACTCCTGGCTGGTCGCCCGTACCGGCAACCCCGTCGTGCCTGCCTACTACCTGATCGGCGCGGCCATCATCGGCCTCATCGCCCTGGTCAGCAGCCGGGACCGCACCGGTCTGCCGATGCACGGCGATCCGGTGCAGTAAGCCAAGCAATGCCAAGCGGGGCCAGGCGCAAGCAAGAAGAGCGCGGTCCGGTGGTCTGTCCCGCAGCGGCTCAGGCAGCCTTGCGGGAGATCCCGGTCGCCATCCGCATCAGGCTGTCAAAGGCCCGGTCAGAGAGCCAGCGGCGCATGAAGATCATGGGCTTGGCGCCGAACCCGACGGCATAGCGTGTCTTGGGCCGGCGCACAGTCACGGCCTTGGCGATCGTATCCGCGATCAACTGCGGCGGCGATTGGCGCTTGCGGCTGGCCTCGCCCACCATCGATTCGGCCATTGCCCTGGCCTGGCAGGCATAGGCGCCTTGGCCCGAGGTTGCGCGCAAGTGGTCAGCAGCAATACGGGCCCACTCGGTCTTGATGCCACCGGGCTCGATCACCACCACATCGATACCAAAGGGTGCCACTTCCAGCCGCAGGCAGTCGCTGATGGCCTCCAGCGCAAACTTGGTTCCGTGGTACCAAGCCCCCAGTGGGGTATGGATCTTCCCGCCCATCGATGTGATGTTGACGATACTGCCTGCGCGCTGCTTGCGCATATGCGGCAGCGCCAACTGCGTGAGGCGCGCGGCGCCAAAGACATTCACGTCAAATTGTTGGCGGGCCTCGTCGATGGACACATCCTCGACAGCGCCATAGGCGCCGTAGCCGGCATTGTTGACCAGCACGTCGATGCGACCTGACCGGGCGATGATCTCCTGGATACCGGCCCGCATGGAGTCGTCGTCGGTGACATCCATCGCCACCACATGGACGCCTGCCGCAACCAGGGACTGCATGCGGTTGAGCCGGCGGGCTGCCGCGTATACCGTGTAGCCAAGGGCATGGAGCTTCAGCGCGGTGGCTTCGCCGATGCCGGAAGACGCGCCTGTGACGAGAGCAACTGGAGGGGTCATGTCGGAGATCCTTGGATCAATGGGTTGGATGGCAACGCGGCCCGGATGGGGCTCGCGTTCTGTACTTCCCACTGTAGGCCGCAAGAGGCGCCAGCACACCAGCAAGTCACGCCAGACCTGCTGCAAACCGCGCCAATCTCTGTGCTTATCCACCCAGTGACCGCGCTGCAGACATTCCCCCAGGACCTTGCTTGCGTAGGGTGACGGCGGACGCCAGCATGCGCTTCGTCGTCAGCTCAGGCCTGCGCGGCGCCCATGCGGGCCAGCACGTCGGAGGGGAGGACGACCACGCCCTTTGCAGTGGGCACCGTGCGTACCAGTGCTTGCGCGACGGCCTGGGCATGCACGGGCTTGTAGGCCCCGGGCAGGATGGGGGCGAGCAGCTTGGCGACGGGAATGGCGATCAGCTCGCCAATGCGGGTGGGCTGACCCAGCCCATCCCGGTGATCCAGCAGCAGCGAAGGTTGCGCGATCACCAGTGCCTCAAAAGGCATCGCTTTCAGCGCATCCTCCAGTTCCCCTTTGACCCGGGTGTAGAACATGGCCGAATGCGCGTTTGCCGATCCGGCGCTAACCAGGCCGATGCGCCGCGCACCTGCCGCGAAGGCTGCCTGCGCGACGGCCAAGTTGGCATCCAGGTCGACGGCCCGGAAGGCTTGCTTGCTACCTGCCACCTTGATCGTCGTGCCCAGGGCCAGGTAGAGCTCATGGACTGGCGGGAGTGCCGGCAGTTGGCGGAAATCCACGGTATGGATCTGCAGCTTGGGATGGCGTAGGGCCAGCGGCCGCCGGACCAGGGCATGGACCTCGGCAACATTCGGGTCGGCCAAGAGCGCATGCAGCAACTGGCCACCGACGAGGCCTGTAGCGCCAGCCAGCAGCACTTTGCGGGGCGGATGGGGTGATGTCATGGCGTCATTTTCCTCTTTGAACAGGTTCTTAGTGCAGGCGCATGGCGCTGCGGGCCGCATCGGGGGTCTGGCCTGTCCATTCCAGGAAGGCGCGGTAGAAGGAATTGGGATCTTCAAAGCCCAGCAGGAAGGCGATTTCGCTGCCGCTCATCGTGGTGCTGCCGAGGTAGTGGCGGGCCAGGCTCTCCCGGGTGCTGTTGACGAGGGCGCGGAAGTTCTCTCCCTCGGCCTCCAGCCGGCGCTGCAGCGTGCGTTTGCTCATCCCCAAGCGCTCGGCGGCTGTGTCGATGCTGGCCGTCTTGCTGGGAAGCAGTTCCAGCAAGACAGCACGCACCCGTTCGCCCGTGCTGGCCGCCGCATCCAGCTCGCTCAGCCGGCGGCGCAGCTCAGGCTCGAACACGCGCCACATGCCCTCGTTCAAGGTCAAAAAGGGGCGCAGCGCATCGGCAGCAGTGAAGCAGATACAGGGCGCATCCCCCTGTTGCACAGCGACACCGAAAAAGCGTTCGTAGTGCCTTGCACTGCTGCTGGCCGGAAGTTGCGGCAGTTCCACCCGCAGTGCCTTGATTGGCGCGCGTGTCGCCATCCGCGCAAGGCGCAGGAAAAACGCCACTTCGGCGACCTGTAGCGACCAGGGCACCTCCGTCTGAACCGACAGCCAGCGCGGCGACACGCTGAGCGCCCCGGCGCCGTTCACCTGCAGCTCCAGCCCCATGGGCGCCACAAGCTGCTTGTACCTGGCCAGGCGTTGCGCTGCCTGCATCAGATTGGCGCTGCACAGCGCGGCGAACAGGGGGGGATCGAACACCTCGGCCGATACCTTGTCGACCAGGTGCAGCGGAAACAGCGGATCTCCCGCTTCCTGCTCCAGAGCGCGCCAGAAGCGGAAATACGCTTCTGTGTCCAGACCGCGTTCTGCGTGGGAAAACAGGTCTTCCGGCAGCGCCGCTTTGCACAGCACATGCTCGGGCCTGATGCCAAAGTCTGTCAGCAGCGTGCGCCAGCCCATGTTCAAGGAAAAGGTCAGCTTGCGTGCCATGCGAATGCCCCCTGGAAACAATGATGACCAGACGCAGGTCTGGTACCGAACAAGCTTAGCGCCAAAAGGCCGTTGGCAACATGCAAGATGCGCCACCTTGACGGCAGTGGGTGCCGATCCAGATAGCACCGGACGTGTGCGGAGTAGGGGCCTTACTGCGAGGACTGGTCGCGTTCGAACAGGCGCTGCGATGGCTTGGTGCTTGCTGACCGCCACCTATAATCATCGGCAGCCCGGGCCTTCGTCCTCCGTGCCCGGCGCCCCTCCATGAAATACAAGCTACCGCCCCTGCAGCCGCTGCGCGTGTTCGAGTCCGTCTTCCGCCATGGTTCCATCCGCAAGGCAGCCGACGAACTGTGCCTGACCCCGCAGGCCGCCAGCCAGCAGCTCAAGCAGCTGGAGAGTGCCCTGGACATGCAGCTGTTCGAGCGCGGCACCCGTGGCCTGCTCGCCAGTGAGGAGGCGCAGACGCTGTACCACTATGTGGAGCAGGGGCTGGATGCGCTGAGCCAGGGGATGGAGGCGGTGCGCGCCCACCACAACGACGCACAGTTCCATATCCAGGTCAGCCCCTACTTTGCGACCCAGTACCTGATCCGCTCGCTGCCGTCGTTCACCAAGGATTACCCGGCACTGGATCTGCGCATCTCCATTGGCGTGGAGCTGCCTTCGTTTGACAGCAGTGATCTGGATGCTGCGATCGTCTGGGGCTATGGCGGTGTGGACCACCTCGATGAAACCCCGCTGCTCGAAGACCTCAAGGTCATCGTTGCCGCACCCCAGCTGCTGGCCGAGCAACCGGTGGAGACCGCGCAGGACCTGCCGCACCACCGGCTCATCTCGCCGCTCAGCCACAACACCTTGTGGCAGGACATCTATGCCATGCTGGGCCTGGATCCGGGCGACAAGCATGCCAGCCCGATGCTGCTGCACACACACGATGCGATGCTGCAGGCCGTCCTCAGCGGGCAGGGGGTGGGGCTGCTGTCCTATGTGGATGCGCTCAGCTACATCCACAGCGGCAAGCTGCTCGCGCCCTTTGGCCCGGAGCTGCTGCGCCAACTGCCGATGGATAGAACGCCCAAATTCCACCTCTACACGCGCCGGGGCGGGGGGGAGCGGCCGATCCAGACCAGCTTTCGGCAATGGCTGCTGGGCCAGTTGAGCAGCACCGACTTCATCGGCTACGCGTCGCGCCTGCCGCAGAGCCGATCACGCCCCCCAGCCAGCGCTGTATCGCCGGGCTGACACAGCCTGCCGTCGAACGGCGCACCAATGGCTCGCGGCTGGTACACTGGCTGCGCTTTGAAAAAAGCCTATCTACAGGTGCTTGTCATGCACAAGTGAAACGGGAACAAGGTCGGGAGGAAGCTCCCCCAAGCCTTGGCTGCCCCCGCAACGGTAGACAGGAAAAGTAGCCGATGCGGCCCGCTCCCACGCGGGCCCAGTCACTGGGGTCGAGAGTGTGTCCATGCCTGCAAGGCCATGAGACACGCCCGCCCTGGGAAGACCGGTTACCGGGTCGGCGCCTGCGCCGTACCGCCTGTAAGCCCGGAGACCGGCCTGTTCGTAGTCGTAGCGTGTTCCGGACCTCTCTGTCCGGACAGCGCTCTCTCAACTGTCTGCGGGGTGTGGACGGCGGTTCGGCATGCGGCCCCGTCCCTGGGGTGACCGCGTGCAGTGCGGCCCTCACATCAGGCAGTTTTCGCCTTTTGTTGAAATGACTGCAGTTCCTTTTCCGAAAAACCGGCTCCTGGCAGCCGGACGGCTCTCTTCCTCGTTGCGTCTGGTGGGTCACTCCTGTGTCCTGTGTTTGCCTGCCCTGGGCATGGCGGTGGCCCATGCGCAAGAGACATCGCTGTCCGAAGTGGTGGTGACCGACAAGCGCAGCGAGCCCCATGCGCTCCAGCTGCCTTCCACCTCGGCCAGCAAGCTGGCCATTCCGCTGCAGGACCTGCCGGCCAGCGTCAGCTCGGTATCGGCTGTGCAGATCCAGGAGCGCGCCGACTACGAGGTGGTGGACGCCGTGGGCCGCAGCGTGGGCCTGAGCACGACCGGCACCCCTGGCAACGGCGGACTGTCGTTTTCCAGCCGGGGCTTTAATGGCGTCAACTCGGTGGGCGTGGCCGAAGACGGTCTGGCCTTGGGCGTGGCCGCAGGCACCGTGGCCTATCCCAATTCCAGCTGGGGCTATGAGCGCTTTGATGTGCTGCGCGGTCCGGCATCGCTGATGTACGGCAGCGGCACGATGGGCGCCACCGTGAATGCGGTGCGCAAGGAGCCCAGCCGCACCACCTCGTCCGAAGTCTTGCTGGGCGCTGGCTCCCATGGCACGGCGCGTGCGGGCCTGGGCACCACCGGCGCACTGAGCGACAGCCTGAGCTACCGCCTGGATGTCTACGGTGATCGCACGGACGGCGAGCGCCAGCTGGGCAACAGCGACAGCAAGAAGCTGATGAGCGCCATCCGCTGGCAGGCCAACAGTGACCTGCGCCTGGATCTGACGGCCGATGTCAGCGACCAGCGGCCCGAGCGCTACTTTGGTACCCCCGTCGTTGATGGCAAGCCGGTGGCGGCACTGCGCGACCGCAATTTCAACGTTCTCGACAGCGACATCCACTACAAGGACCAGCGCTACAAGCTCAAGGCCGAGTGGAACGTGAGCGACGCGCTGGTGCTGCGCAACGAGACCTACCACATGAAGGCCGACCGCCACTGGAAGAACATCGAAGGCTACGACTACGATGCCGGCACCCGCACGGTCCACCGCTACGATTACCTGGAGATCGGCCACGATCTGGAGCAAAGCGGCAACCGCCTGGGCGCCGTATTCAAGCCCGGCCAGCACGAGATTGCGATGGGCTGGGACGTGTCGCAGGCCAAGTTCACCGCCCTCAACAACTCCCCATATACCGGCGAGTCCGATGTGCCGCTGACCGGTGGCACCAGTGGCTACTGGAACAGCCCGGACCCCTACAAGGCGCGCATGACCTCGCGCATCCGCCAGAACGCCTTCTACCTCGAAGACGCCTGGAGGCTGGGCGCGCAGTGGCTGCTGATGGCCGGCGTGCGCCGCGACCTGTATGACTTTGACCGCATGGACCTGCTCAGCCCGGCCCGTTTTGACAAGACCTTGGGCGGCACCTCCTGGCGCCTGGGACTGACCCACAAGCTGGACCAGAACACCAGCGTCTATGCCCAGGTCAGCACCGGCCATGACCCGGTTACCAGCCTGCTGTCGCTGAGCCAGTCGCAAACCGGCTTCACCCTGAGCAAGGGCCGCCAGGTGGAGGTAGGCATCAAGCAGCAACTGCCCAATGACCAGGGCGAGTGGACCCTGGCGGTCTTCGACATCCGCAAGAAGGACATCATCACCCGCGATCCGGACCGCCCAGCGCTGTCGATCCAGGGCGGCAAGCAGTCGTCCAAGGGTATCGAGCTGGCAGGTAGCTGGCGGGCGACCCAGTCCTGGCGCTTTGAGGGCAACCTGGCCTATGTGGATGCTGAGTTTGACGAGCTGCGCGAAGGCGCCACCGCCATTGACCGCGCCGGCAACCAGCCCGCCAATGTGCCGCGCTACACGGCCAATGCCTGGGCGCACTACCAGACGGGCGATTGGCGGGCATCGCTGGGTCTGCGCTATGTTGCCAGCCGCTACACCAGCAATGCCAATACCGCGCAGCTGTCCGCCTACACCGTGGCCGATGCGGTACTGGGCTGGAACCTGAACCGCAGCACCAGCTTGAACCTCGTTGGCCGCAACCTGACCAACAAGCGCTATGCTGCATCGTCCTACGGCTCGCAATGGCTGATGGGCAATGGCCGCAGCTTTGAGCTGATGGCCCATCTGCGTTTCTGAGCAAGGCACAGGCATGACAGCAAGCACCTCCCGGCACATTCTGCGCGCGCTGGCGGCAGCGGCCGCCTTGGTGCAGGCCGGCTGTGACCAGCCAGCCGGCCCGCAGCCGCCCAGCCGCCCCACCCAGGCAGCCGCGGTCCCCATCGCGAGCGCGGCGGCTGCCGCGCATGCAGGCTTGCGGGCTGCGCCGCTGGTGATCGAGGTCTGCGGCCAGCCCCAGCGCTATGACCGGGTACCGCAGCGCGCCATCACGCACGATGTGAACATCACCGAGATGTTCCTGTTTCTGGGCCTGGGGTCCCAGCTGGTCGGTTACACGGGAATACCGTCGCGCAAGGAGATCAGCCCCGAGCTGGTGGACCAGTTCGCCCGGGTGCCCAAGCTCTCGTCGCAGGACATGAACCTGGAGACCATGCTGGAAGCACGCGCCGACTTTGTATTTGGCGGCTGGAGCTATGGGTTCCGCCCCGGCGGGGTCACGCCCGAGCTGCTGGCAAAGCACGGCATCGCATCCTATGTGCTGTCCGAGTCCTGCGTCCGCATCCACAAGCGTGAGCGTGTGGCGCTGGCCGACACCTTGGCGGACCTGCGCAATGTGTCACGCATCTTCGGTATCGAAACCCAGGCGCAGCCGCAAATTGCCAAGCTGCAGGCCTCGATCGACCAGCTGGCCACGCAGATGCAGGGACATACGCAGCAACCGCGTGTCTTTGTGTTCGACAGCGGCGAGAAGATACCGACGACGGTCGGCGGCTTCGGCATGCCCCAGGCCATGCTGGATGCCGCAGGTGGCAGCAACATCTTTGCCGACATCCCCAGCAACTGGCCCCGAGGCAATTGGGAGGATGTGATCACGCGCGACCCGGAGTGGATCATCATCATCGACTACGGCCAGCCCAGCGCACAGGGCAAGATCGATTTTCTGCGTTCCAAGCCGGAGCTGGCGGGGGTGTCGGCCATTCGCGAGCAGCGCTTTTTCGTCATCAGCTATGCCGAGGCCACGCCAGGGCCACGCAACGTGAACGTGGCACAGCGCCTGGCTGCCGCCTTGCACCCGGACCGCCGCATCACGGTGGACCCGGTTCCCTGGCTGCCTGCGGCGGAGTCCAAGCAGTGAGCCATGCGCCGGGCTGTGACGGCCAGCATGAACGCCAGCGGCGCAAGCCCTGGTCCTTGGCGCTGTGCCTGTTGCTGCTGCTGGTCTTGCTGCTGGCCAGCGGCCTGGCCGCCATCACCTGGGGCTCGGCATCGCTGCATGCCTCCACCGTGTGGTCGGTCGTCAGCCAGCAGCTGCTGGGCGGCGGCTGGCAGCCCGATGCAGGGCAGGGCAGCATCAGCCAGCAGCACTACCAAATTGTCTGGATGGTGCGCATGCCCCGGGTGCTGCTGGCGGCGCTGGTGGGCGCCGGCCTGGCCGTGGTCGGCGTGGTGATGCAGGCGATGGTGCGCAACCCGCTGGCCGATCCCTACATGCTCGGTGTGTCCTCCGGCGCGTCAGTGGGGGCGGTGTCGGTGCTGGCCTATGGCAGTTTGGCGATGGCAGGTATCTATGCCATGACCACAGGCGCCTTTGTTGGCGCGTTGCTGGCCACTGCGCTGGTCTATGCGCTGGCCCAGCAGCAAGGGCGTCTGCACGCCACCCGGCTGATCCTGAGCGGCGTGGCCATTGGCTACATGCTGATGGGTGTGACCAGCCTGATCACCTTGACCGCCGGCCAGCGCGAGCTGGCCAATGCCTTGCTGACCTGGACCTTGGGCAGCCTGGCAGCGACGCAGTGGAGCGCCCTGGGCCTGCCCGCTGCCGTGCTGGGCCTGGGCCTGCTGTGGCTGCTGCTCTGCGCCCGCCAGCTCAATGCCTTGCTGATAGGTGACGAGGGCGCCGCCACCCTGGGGCTGAACACTGCCAGCCTGCGCCTGCAATTGTTTGTGGTGGTGTCCTTGCTGACGGGCACCATGGTGGCGGTCAGCGGTGCCATCGGTTTTGTCGGCCTGGTCATTCCCCATATCACCCGCATGCTGGTGGGCAGTGACCACCGCCGCGTGCTGCCGGTCAGTGCCTTGATGGGCGCGAGCTTTTTGGTGCTGGTCGATCTGGCCGCCCGCACCTGGTTTGCGCCCAGTGAGCTGCCGGTGGGCGTCATCACGTCGCTCATTGGCGGGCCTTTCTTTATCTGGATGCTGTGGCGCCGCACCAGTGCCATTCCGGGAGGCAGCGCATGATGCTGAGCGCCAAGCAACTGTCATGGAGCGCCGGCCATGGCAGCCAGGCCACACCGATCGTGCGCCAGGCCAGCCTGCAGGTGGCGCGCGGCGAATGTGTCGGTCTGGTGGGTCCCAATGGCTGCGGCAAATCGACCTTGATGCGCATGCTCTACCGTGTGCTGCAGCCCGAGGCCGGTGGCCAGATACAGCTGCAGGGCCGCGACATCTGGCAGATGAGCGCGCGGCAGTTTGCGCAGCAGGCGGCGGTGCTGGGCCAGGATACGGGCCTGGGCTTTGACTGCACGGTGCAGGAGTTGGTAATGATGGGCCGCTTTCCGCACCAGTCGCGCTGGGCGCGCGACAGTGCCGAGGACAAGGCCATCGTCAACGCCTGTCTGGCGCAGGTGCGGGCCAGCCGCCTGGCCGACCATCCGCTGTCGTCGCTCTCCGGCGGTGAGCGCCAAAGGGTGCTGCTCGCCCGTGCGCTGGCCCAGCAGCCGCAGCTGCTGTTTCTGGACGAGCCTACCAACCACCTGGACATCCAGTTCCAGCTGGAGCTGCTCAGCCTGGTGCGCGCCTCGGGCTGCACCGTGCTGATCGTCGTGCATGACCTGAACCTGGCTGCGCAGTTCTGTGACCGTATCTACGTGATGCAAGCCGGCGTGATCGAGGCCGAGGGCAGGCCCGAGCAGGTGCTGACCTCGCAAACCATTGCGCGCGTGTTCCAGGTCGAGGCGCTGGTGGACCGCCATCCGCGCCTGGACAAGGCCCGTGTGAGTTACTGGATGGACAGACCCGATGGCTAAAAAACCCGATGCCTTGTTGCTGCTGGGCCGGGGTGGCCTGGGGTCGGCAGCCAAAAACGAGTTGCAGACTTTGCTGCAGGCCTGCCAGCAGGCGGATCCGGGCCTGCCGGTGCAGCTGGCCTTTGTGGACCGCAACCTGCCGGCGCTGCCCCAGGCGCTGGACAGTCTGCGCGCCACGCTTGCGCCTGCCGGTGGGGCGCAGCAGACGATTGTCATCCAGCCCACAATGGTGCCTGACGAGCCGGCACTGCGGCGCTGGCTGCAAAAGGTGGCCAGGAGCTGGCTGGCCAGCCAGCCCGATCATGCCCGGCCCCGGCTGGTATTTGCGCAGCCCCTGCTGCAGTGGGATGGCCTGGTGCCTGCCTTGCTGAACCACCTGGCGCTGGCAACGTCGCGGCCCGATGTGGTGACCGAGGAGGGCGAAGAGGGCTGGCAAACCGATCCGGTGGCCTGGAGCACGGTGCCCGCCCACCAGCGCCATGTGCTGTGGTGCATGGGGCCGCGCTGCGTGGCCAAAGGTGCCGCCGCGCTTTGGCCCCGGCTCAGCCAGGCGGTGCAGGCCAGTGCGCCCCTCAAACAGCAGTTGCAGCTGCTGCAGACCAGCTGCCAGTACCCCTGCAACCAGGGGCCGCTGATGATCGTCTATCCCGAGGGCGTCTGGTACGGCCATCTGGATGAAGACAGCCTGGTGCCGGTGCTCAAGAGCCACATCGAAGGCAGCGAGGCCTGCGCAGCCCACCGGGTGCATACGCTCCAGGCACCTCCGCCCTGCAGCAATGCGGACGAATGAGCGCAGTGCGCTATTTACATTGCAGCAGCGGATCGGCCGCAAAAATCTCCACCACCCAATCGACAAAGGCCCGCACCTTGGCACTCAGATGGGAGTTGGGCGGGTACACCACATAAACCGGCAGCAAAGGCTGGGTCCATTCCGGCAGGATCTGCACCAGCTGACCGCTTTGGAGGTAATCGCGCGCCTGGTAGCTGGTGATCTGGCCCACACCCTGGCCGCTGAGCAGGCAGGTCGTGTAGGCATTGGCTTCGTTGACGGCTAACGTCGAGGGGTTGGCAATCTCGATGCTCTCGCTGTTGTGCTGAAACTCCAGCGGATAGCGGCGCTGGGTGACCGGCGAGAAGTAAATCACACTGTTGTGGCCGTTTTCCAGGTCGCGCGGATGCTGCGGCGTGCCCTGGCGCTGCAAATAGGCGGGCGAGGCCACCGTCAAAAATTCCACGTTCCCGACACGGCGCGCGACCAGTGACTGGTCGCGCAGCTCGCCGCCGCGCACCACGCAATCGACATTATCCGCAATCAGGTCCACGGTGCGGTCGGTCACGCCCAGGTCGATCTGGATGTCCGGGTAGCGCGCCTGAAAGGTCGCCAGCTGTGGAATCACCAGAAGCCGGGCGATCGACGTGCCTACATCCACACGCAGACGCCCGCGCGGGGTCGCACGCACCTGGCTCATGCTGGCTTCGAGTTCATCGAAGTCGCTCAGCAGCCGCACGGCGCGGTCGTAGTAGGCGGCGCCATCGGTGGTCACCGTCACGCGGCGGGTCGTGCGGTTGAGCAGTTTGACCCGCAGCCGGTCTTCCAGCGCCTGCACATGCTTGGTCACACTGGCCTTGGGCAGCTGCAGCGAGGTGGCCGCGAGCGTGAAGGTGCCCGACTCCACGACCCGCGCAAACACCCGCATTGCCTGTATCTGATCCATCTGCCTCTCCTTGCACTGGCGCGCACGCGCGCGCTAACAGTAGGTGGATTCTCACACGCGAAAGATGGCGCTATTGTTCCTGATTTGGAAATAGTGCGGCCATAATTTGCCGATTGATCAGTTGCAGCATCGCAACTACATTTACCCATGCCTACTCATCAACAGGCTCACTTATGTCTGACACCACCGTAAAAAACAGCGTATTGGCTCCCGACTTCATCGACACCGTCGCTCCGACGGCGTCGGGCGAGTCGGTGGCCGTGCGCCTGTACGGTAGCAAAGGCAAGTCCGGCGAGCCTTCGCCCTTGGTGCTGCATTTTCATGGCGGCGCTTTTGTCGAAGGTGATCTGGACAGTGGCTGCACCGTTGCGGGTCTGCTGGCAACAGCAGGGGCCCGTGTGGTGTCGGTGGCATACCCGCTCTCGCCTGAGCATCCATTTCCGCGTCCATTGGAGATCGGTTATGAAATGCTTCAGTGGAGCTACAAACATCGCACACGCCTTGCCGGCAAAGGTGCGCCGATGTATGTGGCTGGCGAGGAGGCGGGTGCCAACCTGGCCGCCGGCGTGTGTCTGATGGCGCGTGATCAACGCCATCCACCGCTGGCGGGGCAGATCCTGCTCTCACCCATGCTCAATCCCTGTGCCGGCACGGCGTCGCTTCGCGCTGCCAATGGCGATGCAACGGAATGCAAATGGGCCGAGGGCTGGAGCAAGTTCCTGGGCTGCGCCTATGGCGGCATCCATCCCTACGCCGTGCCAGCAATGGCGCAGCGCCTGGCTGGGCTACCCGCTACGCTCATCATGGTGGGCGATAAGGATCCGATGCACGACGAGGCACTGGCCTATGCCAGCCGCCTGCAGGCAGCGGGTCATCTGGTGCAGCAGCATGTATTCAAGGTCGCGCAACAGTGGCCCGATGCATTGCTTGAGCCCCGTGCTCCCGAGCCCTGTCCCTGTGCCGGGGCCGTGCTGGAACAACTGGCACTTTTCTTCGAGACATCCCGATGTCGGGCGCAAGCCTGATCCCCTGAACGAAGCGCAAGGCTTGAGCGGCGCCTCCCTCCGGTAAAGCCCGGGGAGCGGCGGCGGGCAGCTGCGCCTTCACCACCCTTAGAAACGCTTTCTCGCAACGCATTGCCGTGTGGAGATTTTGCGAAACCCTCGCCCAGTGGGATGGACGTGGATCGGGATGAGCCGCAAGGCGTCTTTTGCAGTCGAGCCGTAGTTATTGATAAGGAAGACAACGCAGCGGATCGCCCGAGACCGCGTTCAG
>NZ_CAXYJV010000012.1:0-105615 GCF_964277875.1 uncultured Comamonas sp. | reverse complement strand
GGTGCGGGAGCCTTGGCAGGAGCGGCGGCCTTCTTCGCAGGAGCGGCAGCCTTCTTGGCTGGAGCAGCGGCCTTCTTCGCAGGAGCGGCAGCCTTCTTAGCTGGAGCGGCAGCCTTCTTCGCAGGAGCAGCGGCCTTCTTCGCAGGAGCGGCAGCCTTCTTCGCAGGAGCGGCAGCCTTCTTCGCTGGAGCGGCGGCCTTCTTGGCTGGAGCGGCGGCCTTCTTCGCAGGAGCAGCGGCCTTCTTCGCAGGAGCGGCAGCCTTCTTGGCTGGAGCAGCAGCCTTCTTCGCAGGAGCCGCAGCCTTCTTGGCAGGAGCCGCAGCCTTCTTCGCAGGAGCTGCAGCCTTCTTGGCTGGAGCTGCGGCCTTCTTGGCTGGAGCTGCGGCCTTCTTTGCCGGAGCGGCAGCCTTCTTCGCAGGAGCTGCGGCCTTCTTGGCCGGAGCAGCAGCCTTCTTGGCTGGAGCGGCAGCCTTCTTCACGGCAGTCTTGGCGGCTGCGGTGGATTTGGTTGCGGGCTTGGCGGCGGTCTTCTTTGCGGCGGCTGGCTTAGCAGCTGCCTTTTTGGCAACGGCCTTGGCAGCAGGCTTTGCAGCTGCCTTGGTGGCGGCTGGCTTGGCAGCGGCCTTTGGCTTTGCAGCAGCCTTGGGGGCGGCTGCCTTGGTTGCGACTGCCTTCTTGGCAGTTGCCTTGGTGTCAGCAGTTTTCTTGCTTGCTTTGGACGTTGCCATGCTCTTCTCCTTCGGGTCAATTTAGAAAGCAGACTTCATGCCTGATTGAATTCGACACGAAGTTTTGATAGCAAACTGAATTGTGCATCAGCTGCTAGCAACTGGCATAGTGCAAACCTCAATAAAGACGCCAAATTTCACAGTTTTCTCTCAGGAAAACCACATTCTGACGGGGTTTGCACATCAAGGTCGGCGTCAATCCCAGGAAAGCGCGCCGCCGGACTGGTATTCGATGACGCGGGTCTCAAAGAAATTTCTCTCTTTTTTCAGGTCGATCATCTCGCTCATCCACGGGAACGGATTGTCCTCGTTGGGGTACAACGCATCGAGGCCGATCTGCGTTGCGCGGCGGTTGGCGATGTAGCGCAGGTAGCCTTTGAACATCGCTGCGTTCATGCCCAGCACACCTCTGGGCATCGTGTCTTCTGCGTATTGATATTCAAGTTCGACTGCTTGAATAAACAAGGCCTTGATCTCGTCCTTGAATGCAGCAGTCCAGAGGTCGGGGTTCTCCAGCTTGAGCTGGTTGATCAGGTCGATGCCGAAGTTGCAGTGCATCGACTCGTCGCGCAGGATGTACTGGTACTGCTCGGCCGCGCCGGTCATCTTGTTCTGCCGGCCCAGCGCCAGGATCTGCGTGAAGCCCACATAGAAGAACAGGCCCTCCATCAGACAGGCAAACACGATCAGGCTTTTGAGCAAGGTCTGGTCCGTCTGCGAGGTGCCGGTCTGGAAGTTGGGGTCCATGATCGCGTCGATGAACGGGATCAGGAAAGCATCCTTGTTGCGGATCGAGGGGACCTCGTTGTAGGCGTTGAAGATCTCGGATTCATCCAGCCCGAGCGACTCCACGATGTACTGGTAGGCATGGGTGTGGATGGCTTCCTCGAATGCCTGGCGCAGCAGAAACTGGCGGCACTCCGGCGCGGTGATATGGCGGTAGGTGCCCAGCACGATGTTGTTGGCGGCCAGCGAATCGGCCGTGACGAAAAAGCCCAGGTTGCGCTTGACGATGCGGCGCTCGTCCTCGGTCAGGCCATTTGGGGATTTCCACAGCGCGATGTCGCGCGTCATGTTGACCTCTTGTGGCATCCAGTGGTTGGCACAGGTAGCCAGGTATTTCTCCCAGGCCCATTTGTATTTGAACGGCACCAGCTGGTTGACATCGGTCTTGGCGTTGATGATGCGCTTGTCGGCGGCGTTGACCCGCTTGAACATCGCTGCAGGTGGTGGTGCAGCGGGCAGCGCAGCAGTGGCTGCGAGCGGCGCCAACGCGTCGATGGAATCTTCTTCAAAGCTCAGCATGGGTGGTGCGCTCCTGGTGGGGGCCGGTGTGGTGGTTCAGGTTCGGACGATGTGCGGGAGTCACTGGCAGGCTTCGCAGCCGGGGTCATCGATGGCGCAGAAGCGGATGTCGGTGCCGGGCGCAGCGGGCTGGGCAGCGGCGGCGGCTGCCACCGCTTGGGCTGCGGGCGCGGCCTGGCTGCTGGGCACGGCATTGAGTACGCGGCTTTGGATGGTGGACTTTTCAGCCTGCGTGGCGCTGGTGGTGCGCAGGTAGTACGTGGTCTTGAGGCCGCGCGCCCAGGCGAGCTTGTAGGCATCGTCGAGTTTCTTGCCAGATGCCCCTGCCATATAGATATTGAGGCTCTGCGCCTGGTCTATCCATTTCTGCCGCCGCGAGGCCGCTTCCACCAGCCAGACGGGATCGACTTCAAAGGCCGTGGCATACAGAGCCTTGAGCGCATGGGGCACGCGGTCGATGGGGCGCAGCGAGCCCTCAAAATGCTTGAGGTCCATCACCATCACGTCGTCCCACAGGCCCAGCTTCTTGAGGTCGCGCACCAGGTACTGGTTGATCACGGTGAACTCGCCCGAGAGGTTGGACTTGACCGACAGGTTGCCAAACGAGGGTTCGATGGAGGCATCGACACCGACGATGTTGGAGATCGTGGCGGTGGGTGCGATGGCCACGCAGTTGGAATTGCGCATGCCGTCCTGCGCGATCTTGCGGCGCAGTGCTTCCCAGTCCAGCTGCATGCTGCGGTCCACCTGGACATAGTCGGCATGGCCTCGGGCCTGGGCGAGCAGGTCCAGCGTGTCCAGCGGCAGAATGCCCTGGCTCCACAGCGAGCCAGGGTAGCTGCTGTAGACACCGCGCTCGCGCGCCAGCTCGGTCGATGCCCAATAGGCGTAGTAGCAGACCGCCTCCATCGAGGTGTCGGCAAACTGCACCGCCGCATCGCTGGCGTAGGGGATGTGCAATTGGTAGAGGCTGTCCTGGAAGGCCATGATGCCCAGACCCACCGGGCGGTGGCGCAGGTTGGAGTCGCGCGCCTTGTCCACCGCGTAGTAGTTGATGTCGATGACGTTGTCGAGCATGCGCATGGCCGTGGCGACGGTGCGCTTGAGCTTGTCATGGTCCAGTGCCAGGCCGCCTTGCCCGTCATCTTTCAGGTGGCGCGCCAGGTTGACCGAGCCCAGGTTGCAGACGGCGGTTTCCGTGTCGCTGGTGTTGAGCGTGATCTCGGTGCAGAGGTTGGAGGAGTGCACGACGCCCGCATGCTGCTGTGGCGAGCGCAGGTTGCAGGCATCCTTGAAGGTGATCCAGGGGTGGCCAGTCTCGAACAGCATGGACAGCATCTTGCGCCACAGATCGACCGCCGGCAGCGTCTTGCTCAGCGCCAGTTCGCCGGTTGCCGCCTGGGCCTCGTAAGCGGTGTAGGCCCGCTCGAAATCCTTGCCAAAGCGGTCGTGCAGATCGGGAACGTCCGAGGGTGAGAACAGGGTCCAGGTCCCTTTTTCCATGACCCGTTGCATGAACAGGTCGGGGATCCAATTGGCGGTGTTCATGTCATGGGTGCGGCGGCGGTCATCACCGGTGTTCTTGCGCAGCTCCAGAAACTCCTCGATGTCCAGGTGCCAGGTCTCCAGGTAGGTGCAGACGGCGCCTTTGCGCTTGCCGCCCTGGTTGACGGCGACGGCCGTGTCGTTGACCACCTTGAGAAAAGGCACCACGCCCTGCGACTCGCCATTGGTGCCCTTGATGCGGGCACCCATCGCACGCACGGGGGTCCAGTCATTGCCCAGGCCCCCGGCAAACTTGGACAGCAGCGCGTTTTCGCGGATCGCATCGTAGATGCCGCCCAGGTCATCGGCCACCGTGGTCAGATAGCAGGACGACAGTTGCGAGCGCAAGGTGCCGCTGTTGAACAGGGTGGGGGTGGACGACATGAAGTCGAACGACGAGAGCAGGTCATAGAACGCAATGGCCCTTGCATTGCGGTCGTCCTCCTTCAGCGCCAGGCCCATGGCCACGCGCATGAAGAAGGCCTGGGGCAGCTCGATGCGCTGCTTGCGCACATGCAGGAAATAGCGGTCGTACAGAGTCTGCAACCCCAGGTAGTCAAACTGCAGATCGCGCGCGGGCTGGAGGGCTGCGGCCAGGCGCGGCAGGTCGAAGTCCAGCATCTCGGGCGCGAGCAGTTCATGCGCGATACCTTGCGCGACAAAGCCGGGGAAGTAGCTGCGGTAGGCCGCGCCCATGTCGGCACTGCTGACATCCTGGCCGATCACTTCGCGCGTGATGGTGTGCAGCAGCAGGCGCGCGGTGACAAAGCTGTAGTCGGGGTCTTTTTCAATCAAGGTGCGCGCTGCCAGGATCGATGCCTTGAACACCTCGTCCATCGGAACGCCGTCGTAGAGATTGCGCAGGGTCTCGCTGAGGATCGGGGCTGGATCGACGTCCTGGCCCAGCCCCTGGCATGCGGCCGCAATACGGTCATGGAGTTCTTTGACGTCGAGCAGCACCGGCTGGCCCCGGTCCTGCACATGCAGGCTGGCATGGGCGGGTGTGTGCTGGGCCTGCAACTGCGCGCGCTCCTGGTTGCGGCGCTCGCGGTACAGCACGTAGGCCCGCGCGACCTCGTGGTTGCCGCCACGCATCAGACCCAGCTCCACCTGGTCCTGCACATCTTCGATGTGAAAAGTGCCGCCGCTGGGGCGCGAGCGCATCAGGGCGCGTACCACCGTGTGGGTCAGGTTCTCGACCACTTCGCGAACGCTGGCCGATGCCGAGCCCTGGCTGCCATGGACGGCCAGGAAGGCCTTCATGATGGCGGTGGTGATCTTTGCAGGCTCGAAGGGGACAACTGCGCCGTTGCGCCGCATGATCTGGTAGTCCGGCAGTACGGTGAATCCATCCAGGGTGCGCGAGCTGGTGGCCGGTGCGGCCTGTAGCTCAGAAAGCGAAGCAGCGCTCATGATGTCCTCTCAGTGGGTGCAAAAAACCGGAGAAACAGCGCTGTGGTATGCCGGTATCACCAAGCCTCTGGGAACCGCATCACACTACATGTAGTGTTTTTGTGAGCGCTGGACACTACCTGTAGTGTATGGGGCATTGCGCATTTTGTGTGCAGGGGCTGTCGCCATGCTGCGCAGCAAAACAGCGGCAACTGCGCATGGCGTGGTCATTTGGGCATGCAAACCACCGCTGTGCGTGTGTTACGGGGCGATCCCCGTTGCCAGCCTGCGCAAAACGGGGCCAGGGCACAGAAAAAATAATTTTTCAAACAGGAGAAAATCTCACATTTCGCAGGCGTCTGGGCCTGCAAAAATGCCAACGCGCGGCGAAAAAGGGCCTCTGCACCGAGGGCAGATCTACAGCCCGATGGATGGTGGAAACATCGCGGCAGGCCAGTCCAGCTCCTGCTGCAGGCGGGGCCAGGAAAAGCCGGGGCCGGGATCGTTCTTGCGGCCGGGCGCGATGTGCTCGTGGCCGGCGATATAGGCAATCGCATACTGCGCGCGGATCTGCTGGCACAGCTGCACCAGGCTCTGGTACTGCGCCGGCTCGAAGGTCTCGCCCTCCAGGCCTTCGAGTTCGATGCCGATGGAGTCGTCATTGCAGCGCGGCCGCCCGCGCCAGAACGACTGGCCGGCATGCCAAGCGCGTTCGTCGGCACTGACAAATTGCCACACGGCCCCTTCGCGGGTGATGAAAAAATGCGAGGAGACCTGCAGCCCGCGGATGGTCTGGAAGTACGGGTGCGCATCCCAGTCGAGCTGGTTGGTGAACAGGCGCTGCACATCGCCCGTGCCGTAGATGCCCGGTGGCAGGCTGATCGAGTGGACGACGATCAGATCGGTGCAGGCGCCGCCGGGGCGGGGCCCGAAGTTGGGCGAGGGGCACGGCGTGGCCGTGCGCAGCCAACCCTGGTGCCAGAGCGCGGCATGCGCCGCCGCCGGGGGGCGGGCGTCCGCGCCGGGCGGCATCTCGGGCAGGTCTTGGGGCATGGCGTCAGTCCTAGGGCTGTACCCCATCGCTGGGATCGTGGATCTGCAGCCGTTCCATGCGGTAGCGGATCTGGCGCAGGCTGATGCCCAGCCGGTTGGCGGCGGCTGTGCGGTTGAAGCCGAACTCCTGCAGCGCGCGCACGAGGATATCGCGCTCGATGGCATCGAGCCAGGCCTGCAGATCGGCTGGCAGATCCTGCGGAAGGGGAAAGCGCTCGCCGTGGGCCGGTAGCGCCGAGGGGAGGGGCGGTGCTGCGGCCACCCGTGGCGCGGCGGGCGCCAGGTAGGCAGGGGTTTGCTCGGCAGCGATGCTCTGAACTGCAGCGTTCGCAGCCCCCCCGGAGCGCGCAGGCTCGATATGCAGAAACGGCCCGTCACTCAGCGCGACAGAGCGCAGCAGCAGGTTCTCCAGCTCGCGCACGTTGCCCGGCAGTGCGTGGCCGGCAAGCGCTTGCAAGGCCTCCGGGCCGAGCTGGGGCACCGGCTGGCCGCTTTCGTGGGCAATGCGCGCAAGCAGCACCTCGCACAGCGCCGGCAGATCCTCGCGGCGCTCGCGCAGTGGCGGGATGAAGATATCGATGACGTTGAGGCGGTAGTACAGGTCCTGGCGGAACCGCCCTGCCTGCACATCGGCGGCCAGGTCGCGGTGGGTGGCGCTGACGATGCGCACATCGACAGCTTCCTCCTGCTGGGCACCCAGCGGCCGCACCTTGCGCTCCTGGATCGCCCGCAGGAGCTTGGCCTGCATCGCCAGCGGCAGCTCGCCGATTTCGTCGAGGAAGAGCGTGCCACCATGGGCGGCCTGGAAAAAGCCGTCCCGGTCCTGGTTGGCGCCCGTATAGGCCCCTTTGCGGGCTCCAAAGAATTCGGCTTCGAGCAGGTTTTCAGGGATGGCGCCGCAGTTGACTGCCACCATCGGGCCACTGGCGCGCTGGCTGCGGCGGTGCAGGGACTGGGCCACCAGCTCCTTGCCGGTGCCCGACTCGCCGCGCACCAGTATGGGTGCCATGCTGCCGGCCACCTTGGCAATGCGCTCGCGCACCTGCTGCATGACCAGCGAGGGGCCAATCAGTTCGCGCTGCGAAGCGTCTTGCGGCAATGGGGGCGTACCCGGCTGCGCCGGCGCTTGAAAAGCGGCCTGCGATGGAGCTTGCGCAGGCGCATCCTGCAGGCCCTGGCTGGCCGATGCCACCACCTGGCGGAACTGCTTGAGATCGACCGGCTTGGTCAGGTAGTCAAATGCCCCCTCGCGCAACGCCGCGACCGCGTTGTCGGCCGAGCCGTAAGCGGTCATCACGATGGCGCGCTCGCTGCGGCTTTGGCGGCGCAGGTCCTGCAGCAGCTCCATGCCCAGGCCGTCGGGCAGGCGCATGTCGGTGATCAGAATCTCGAAGCGGCGCTGTTGCAGCTGGGCGCGCGCTTCCTGCACCGAGCCCGCCGTAAAGACCCGGTAGCCTTCACGCAGCAGGGTCAGCTCGTAAAGCGTTCGGAGGTCGGGCTCGTCGTCCACGACCAGAACAGTGGTGTTTTCAAAACTCATGCCTGGTGGATCAAATCAGTCTGCAGGGGGTGCGCAGGGCTGGCGGCGCGGCGAAACTGCACGATGAAGGCATTGCCCTGTGCCAGCTCGGGCAGCGCTGCGCTCTGCCTTTCATAGCGGATCATAGCGCCATGGCGGGTGCACAGTTCGCGGCAGATGTAGAGGCCCAGGCCGCTGGAGCGGCTCTCGGATGAGAAGAAGGGCTCGAACAGGTGTTTCTCGATCGTCGGCTCGATCGGCGCGCCATCGCTCCAGACCACCAAGGTGGTGGTGCCCGTCAGGCTGCTGTGGGTGCCCACGCGCAGCGAGCCCGCATGCGCGCTGCGATAGCGCTGGCCGTTGTTGAGCAGGTTGTAGAGCAGCTGGCGCAGGTGACCGGTATCAAAGGCCACCAGGCTGTCATCGGCGTCCAGCGCCAGCGCCAAGGTATGCGCAGCAGGGGCCAGCGACATCCAGTCGTGGCAGATCTGCAGCACGGTCTCGTTGAGGGCGACGGATTCTCCGTCGCCTGGCTGGATCTGGTTGTGCACGCGAGCGATGTCCAGGATGTCTTCGGCAATGCGGCCCAGGCGCTGGGCATTTTGCTCGACCATGTAGGTCAGGCGTTTCTGGCCCGGGTCGGTCAGCTCCTCGTCCAGCAGTGCATTGGCCTGGGTGATGGCGGTCAGCGGGTTGCGGATTTCATGGGCGACAGCGGCTGACATCCGGCCCATGGCCGCCATTTTTTCGGTTCGCAGACGCGCTTCAATTTCGCGCAGGTCATGCAGAAACACCAGGCACAGGGGGTCGTTGTCATGGCTGCCGATGCTGCCGAAGGTCGGCAGCGGGTGCGTCAACCATGTGCGCACATGCAGGCCGATCGGCGCGGTCTGCGGCGCCGTGAGCGCCAGATCCTGTGACAGAGGTTTTTGCCCGGCAAAGGTCTGGGTGACCTGCTCCACCACTGCCCGCCAGGCTGGCAACTGGGCCAGTTCCAGCGGCAGATGGGGATGGCCGAGCAAGGCCATCGCGGCGGGGTTGGCAATACGCACCTGCAGGGCCTGGTCGGCCACCAGCACGCCATCGGGCAGGTTCTGCAGGATCAGTGCATTGATCTGCTCTTGCTGGTTGGCCGCAGCGGCATTGCGCAGGCCGTGCAAGGTTTCGCGCTCCACCCGCGAGGCGAGCAGACGCACAAGAATGCCCACCAGAAAATAGGCAGCGCCTGCCAGCCCGGCCTGCACGGTGTTCTGTGTCGCATCGAGTTCAAACACCGAGGTGCGGAAGCTCAGGGATTCGACAATCAGGAAGATCGTGATGTAGGCGCAGCTGCCCAAGGTCACCAGCCAGCCGCCCAAGGTGCCGGCAAACAGCACGGCCAGGCCAAACATCGGCGTCAGCGTGTAGGTGCCGGTCTTCGTCACTTCGAGCAGCGAGATCAGCAGCAGGTCCATGCCCACCGTCGGCAGCCAGGCATAGACGCGGCGCTGCGGAGGTGGTTTGTGGCTGAGCGCGGCGTACAGCATCGCCGAGACGCCGTAGGTACCCAGCAGCGCCAGTTGCGACAGCAGCGGGCCCGCTAGCACCGGCGTGATGGCCATCGCCCCAAGCGCCAGCAGCAGCGCGACAAATACGCGGGCCACCAGATAGCCGCGCCACAGGCGCTTGAATGGGGTTTCCATCAACTCCAGCGCTGCCATGGTGGAAGCGCCCAACGCTCAGCGCCGGCCAGGCGGCACGGCCTGGGCAAGATGGGCTTGTGAGCAGTAATGCGCGCCCTGGTAGCTGATCGCATCGGACTGCGGCAGGTGCACGCCGCAGTGGGCGCAGTGCACCATGGGTTCGGGCTTGGCCAGCCCTTTCTTGGGCGGTGGGGGCATGTTCTTGACCCGTTGGCTGCGCCACATGTGCCAGCCCACGGCCAGCACCAGCAATACCAGCAAATACTTCATGGTGGCTCAGTGTTTCAAGATGACTTCAAGGACAAAGCGCGAGCCCACATAGGCCAGCAGCAGCAAGGTGGCGCCCACATAGAGCATGTTGACAGCGCGCTGTCCGCGCCAGCCAAAGCGCTTGCGGCCCACCAGCAGCACGGCAAAGGTCAGCCAGGCCAGCAGCGAAAATACCGACTTGTGGTTCCATACCCAGGCCTTGCCGTACAGCGCTTCGCCAAACCACCAGCCCGCGAGCAGGGTCGCCGACAGCAGGATGAAACCCGCCGTGACAAAGCGGAATGTCAGCCGCTCCAATGCCAGCAGCGGCAGCCCGCCATCGTGGCTGCCATCCTGGCGCATCTGGCGCTCGGCCCGGGTCATCAGTGCGGCGTGGACCACGGCGGCAGCAAACAGACCATAGGAGGCGATGCCCAGTGCCAGGTGCAGCGGCAGCCACGGCGAGGCATTGACATGCAAGGGGCTGCCGGGGAACACGCCGGCCAGCAGCACGGCGATGCAGCCCATCGCCGACAGCGGCCAGCGCGAGCGCAACTGGGGGTAGAGCTGCTGCTCGACCACGTAGACCGTGAGCACCAGCCAGGCAGTCACCGACAGGGCCGGCGCAAAGCCGAAGTGGGGCGTGTCGCCCATCAGGCTCCAGGCAATCGCTGCCAGATGCAGCGCCCAGGCCGCGCGCAAGCCCAGCCGTGCGCTGGACTCCTGCAGGCGTCGGGCCGCAAGTGCGGGAATGGCGTAGGCAATGGCTGCTGCAATGGCCAGCGCCCAGCCGATGGGGCTGGTGCTGGCTGCGGCAATGGCGGGAGAGAGCATGCCCGCTATCATAGCGGCGGCAGAAACCCTGTGCGGCCTGCGCGTGCGGCAGCGCCTGTCAATCCACCGGCTATTGCAAGCAGTGGCAGGCAGTGGCTGGCGATGGCCGGCGATCACGAGTGATGGCCGCTGCCGGCGCCGTCCGCGCGCAGCACGCGCCACAGACAATCTCGGCGGCGTCGTTCTCCCCGCCGGCGTCGCGTGGGTGCCGCCACGGGCTGCTAGAGGCCGATACTGGTCGCGCAGACGCGGTTGCGGCCATGGGTTTTGGCGTCGTACAGCAGCTCATCGGCGCGCCGCAGGCAGTCTTCCATGCTGTCGGCAGGGCCGCAGTGCACGGTCAGCACACCGCAGCTGACGGTCAGCGCCGGCGCGGTCGTCGACGCTGCATGGGCAATGGCCATGGCCTGCACCTCCTGGCGAAAGCGCTCCACCACCTCCAACGCATCGGCGTGGCCGGGCAGGATCAGCGCAAACTCTTCGCCGCCGAAGCGGGCGGCCAGATCATAGGGTCGGCGGGCATGGCGTGCCAAGGTGCCCGCCACCTGCTTGAGCGCCTCATCGCCCTGCACGTGGCCGTAGTGGTCGTTGTACAGCTTGAAGTGATCAATATCGATCAGTGCCAGGCCCAGCGGGTCGTTTCTGCGCAGGCACATGCGGTGGCAGCGCTGCAGCATGTCGTCAAAATGCCGGCGGTTGGCCAGATTGGTGAGTCCGTCGACCTGGGCCAGACGCTGCAGCGCCTGGCGTTGCAGCGCCAGATCGATCTGGTTGCGCACCCGCACGCTGACGACGGCCGGGCGTATCGGCTTGGAGACGTAGTCGGCCGCGCCCAGGCGCAGTCCATACTCCTCGGCAGCGGCATCGCTTTGGCCGGTGATGAAGATGATGGCGATACCGGCAGTCGCTTCCTGTTTGCGCAGCTGCGTCAACACCTCGTAACCATTCATGCCGGGCATGCTCACATCCAGCAGCACCAGCAGCAGGCGGTGTGACTCGCGGGCGGCAATCGTCAACGCGCTGGGGCCGTCCTTGGCCAGCAGCACGCGGTACTGCTGGCCCAGCAGCTCCGCGAGCATGGAGCGGTTGACGCGCTCGTCATCCACAATCAGGATGGTGGGTTGGTCGTTATCGGGCTCGGCTTGCATGGTGCGTGATCCAAAAACTCAAATCTCAATAGCGCAGACGAAGGCGCTCAGGGCAAAATCTGTTCCAGGCGCTCGATCGCGGCGAGCGCAGCATCGGCATCGAGGTCCTCGACATGCTGCAGGATTTGCTGCAGCAAAGGCGTCCAGCGGGCGGCAGGGCTGGCGCCGAGCATGCGCTCGAGTTCGCTGACTGCCGCGTAATCCCCATCGGCCACCAGGCGTTTGAGGTGCTGGAGATCCTGGCGCAAAGTGGTGGCCGGAGCAGGGTGGGGAGCTGGGGCCTCCGCCGCCGGCGCAGGCGCGGAGGCTGGACTGTGGCGGGTGGCCAGGCCCTGCAGCAAGGTCTGCAGCTGCGCCGCAAACTCCGTGGTCTCGGCGTGCAGCCGAGGATCGGGTGGGGCAGAGGAGGGTGGCTGTTGTGCCTGCTCCCGGGCCTGGTTTTCAATGGACTCGGCCGCTTGCACCAGTGCTGCTGCATCGAGGTAGCCGAGCGCGCCCTTGAGCGAGTGGGCCAGCATCGACAGCGGCTGCCATGCCGACTGCTGCGCATGCAGCACCAGGGTGTGGGGGGCGTCCGCAAAATCGCGGTAAAAGCCCGCCAGCACCCGTTCTACCCGCTCGGCATTGCCTTGAAAGCGCTGCAGCATCTTGGCGTGGTTGAGCCCCGAGGGGGCGACGAAGCGGGCTTCATCGCGCAGGAACTCGGACTCTGGCGCATCCAGGTCGCCGCCCTGGCTGCCGGGGCCTGCGATCCATTCGGTCAGCGTTTCGTACAGCTTGCGCTCATCGATGGGCTTGGTCAGGTGCGCGTTCATGCCCGCCTCTTCGATGGCGCTGCGGTCTTCGACCCGGGCCTGCGCGGTCAGCGCAATCACGGGCAGCTGCTGCAGATGGGGGAGCTGGCGCAGTGCGCGCGTAGCGTCCAGCCCGTCCATCTGGGGCATGTGCACGTCCATCAGCACGGCATCGTAGCGGTGGTGTTCCAGCATGCTGAGTGCCTCGGCACCGTTGGTGGCCAGGCTCACCTGCACGCCCACCAGGCTGAGAAAATCGGCCGCAACCTCGCGGTTCAGCGCATTGTCATCCACGACCAGCACGTTTTTACCGCGCAGGTTCGGATACAGCTGGGAGAGGTCGGAATGCAGGCTCTGAGGATGGGCCGCCGGCTCGGACAGTGCGCGCCGCGAGACGCCGCCGCCTTGCGACTGCAAGGCTTCCAGGATGGCATTGAACAGTACCGATTGCGTGACGGGCTTGATCAGCAGACCTTGCAGGCGCAAGGCCTCGGCCTTGCGCATGACTTCGTCGCGGCCGTAGGCCGTCACCATCAGCACCGCAGGGGTGGCGGACAGGTGCTCTTCCTCGCGAATGCGGCGGGCGACCTCCAGTCCGTCCATGCCCGGCATGCGCCAGTCCATCAGTACCAGGCCATAGGGGGTGCCGACGCGAGAGGCGAGCTGCAGATCGGACAGCGCCTGCTCGCCCGAGTCCACCGTATCGGCCCGCATGCCGAAGCCGCGCACCATCTCGGCCAGGATGTCACGTGCGCTGGCATTGTCGTCAACGATCAGCACGCGGTCCACCGGCGTGCCGTGGTAGCGGGCCGGCTTGGGGGCTTGCTGGGCCTGTGCGGTCTGCAGCTGCACCGAGAAGTAAAAGGTGCTGCCCAGACCCGGGCTGCTCTCGACCTTGAGCTCGCCGCCCATCTGGCCGACCAGGCGCTGGCAGATCGCCAGCCCCAGACCCGATCCGCCATAGCGCCGCGTGGTCTGGCTGTCGGCTTGTGAAAACGGGCGGAAAAGCTGGCTCATCTGCGCGGCGCTCATGCCGATACCGGTGTCCTTGACGGTCACCTCCAGGCCGATCTTGCCCGGTGCCAGCGGCCGGTTGCCGGCAGCCGCGGTGGTGCGGATGCTGATCACCACCTCGCCCAGGTGCGTGAATTTGATGGCGTTGCTCACCAGGTTGTTGAGCACCTGGCTCAGGCGCAGCGGGTCACCGCTCAGCTGCCGGGGCACATCGGGAGCGACCGAATACACCACCTCGATGCCTTTTTCCTCGGCGCGCAATGTGGTGACCGCCGACACGGTCTCCAGTACATCGTCGAGCGCAAACTCCACATTCTCCAAGGTGAGCATGCCCGCTTCGATCTTGGAAAAATCCAGAATGTCATTGATGACCGACAGCAGCGCATTGGCCGACAGCTCGACCTTTTCCAGGTAGTTGCGCTGCTTGGGCAGCAGCGGGGTCTGCTGGATCAGGCGCGTCATGCCGATGACCGTGTTCATCGGGGTGCGGATCTCATGGCTCATCGTGGCCAGGAACTCGGACTTGGCGCGTTCGGCGGCCTCGGCCATCTCCTTGGCCTTTTGCAGCGCCAGTTCGGCCTCACGCTCACGCGTGATGTCGAGCATGATGCCGTCCCAGACCGTGCCGGACTCCTGGCGGCTGGGCGCCGAGCGGCAGCGCAGCCAACGCAGGCCGCCATCGGGCCGGATGATGCGGAAGCTGCAATCAAACAGGCTCAGGCGCTCCAGCGCCTCGCGCTGCTGCTGCCGGTACATGGCCAGATCGGCCGGGTGGATGGTCCGGGTATAGGCGGCGTTGTCCGCCATGATCGCCTGGGCACTGACGCCGATCAGCTTTTCAATGCCGGCGCTGATATAGCTCATGCGCAGGCTGGCGGACGTCGCCTCGACCCGGTAGATCGCCCCGCTGGGCAGGTTGTCGGCCAGCGCTTCAAGCCGCTGGCGCGCCTGCTCGCGCTCCGACAGATCCTGCAAGGTGCCGCTGAGGCTGACGATGCGGCCGCTGCCGTCATAGTCGGCCTGGCCCAGAATGCTGGCGGGGAACTGGCCGCCGTCGGGGGTGTAATGCGTCACGTCGAGGCGGTACGGCTGGCCGGTCTGGGCGCACTGGGCAATGGCCGCCATGACCTTGGCATAGTCCTGCGGCGGCATCATCTGGGCAATGTTGTCCTGCGTCAGCTTGGGCCCCTGCGGGTCCAGGCCATTCATCTCGTACATCATCTCCGAGGCTTCGATCTCTCCGCTGGCCAGGTCCAGGGTCCAGCTGCCGATGCGAGAGAGCCGCTCTGCGCGGCGCAGCGAGTCATAGCTCTTGCGCAGCTGGCTTTCGGACTCGCGCATCTGCGTCATGTCGCGCGATATGCCCAACAGCCCGATCACCTCGCCATGCTCATTGCGGTACTGGCTTTTGATGGACTGGAAGCTGAGCTTGCGGCCTTCTATCAGCGCATGTGACTCCGAGACCAACGGCGTGGTGGTGCGGTACACCGCGGCATCGTCCTCCGCGAAGTTGTTGCGGCCCCCCAGGATTTCGGCATCGGTCTTGCCGATGAGGCCGCCGGGCGGCACCTGGGCAATAGCTTCGGCGGCCGGATTGGCGAACACATAGCGGCCCTGCCGATCCTTGACAAAGACGATATCCGAGGTGCCCCGCATCACCGCGTCGAGCAGGTCTGTCGACTGACGCCATTGCTGCGTGCTTTTTTCGACCTGCTGCTCCAGCGCGGCATGGAGCAATTGAATTTCCTGGTCGCGGCGCACCCGCTCGGTGATGTCGTGCGCGATCGTGAAAAAGCGCTTCTCGCCATCGACCAGCTGGCAGGTAATGTGCACTTCGACTGGAAAGCAGGAACCGTCCTTGCGTTGGTGGGTGTTGGTGACGACCTTGCGTGCGCCCGGCTCCATCTTCTGCCACCGCGCCTGCAACTCCGACGCCGAGGCGTCGAGGGCAAAATCGGCCACGTTCATCGCCATCAACTCGGCCATGCTGTAGCCCATCTCCCGGTAGGCTTGGGCATTGACATCCAGGATCCGGCCTTGCACATCGGTCACGAAGAAGGCGTCCGAAAAATGGTCTAGCAAGTGGCGATACGGCGTATCTGGCATCGGTGGTCCTGGTCAAAGAAAGCGCCACCTGGGGGTGGCGGGCAGGGCATGGGGCATGGCGGGCCACCCTGCAACGGCCATGTGGGCAAGCGGCGGCTCGTCAAACATTGTCGTGGCTGCAGGCAGGCCTGGGCGCAAGCTCAGAGCCTAAATTCGTTTGGCACTTCCCGGGCAAAGATTTGGCTATGGTCGGGGACGGGTCATAGTTTCTTGCGCTGCCCAGCAGCCCGGGAGCCCCGCCACCGGGCCTGCCGGGGGCAAGCGGGTAGAATCAAAGGTTTGCAGGGCTGTGGGTTACAGCCCCTGGCGCCAGCCCTCTGCGCCCGGCCACCGGGTATCTGCATGACTGCGGCGCCGCCTTTGCCACGATTACTCAAGACTCCACCCTATGGCTTCCGCACTGACCGATAAACTCTCGCGCCTCGTCAAGGAAATGCGTGGCCAGGCCCGTATCACCGAATCCAACGTCCAGGACATGTTGCGCGAAGTGCGCATGGCCCTGCTGGAGGCGGATGTGGCCTTGCCCGTGGTGCGCGATTTCATTGCCCGCGTCAAGGAAAAAGCGCTGGGCCAGGAAGTGCTGGGCAGCCTCAAGCCAGGCCAGACCCTGGTGTCGATCGTCAACAAGGAGCTCGCCGCCACAATGGGCGAAGGCGTGGCCGACATCAACCTGCAGGCCCAGCCGCCTGCGGTGATCCTGATGGCCGGCCTGCAAGGCGCTGGCAAGACGACCACCACGGCCAAGCTGGCCAAGCACCTGATCGAGCGGCGCAAGAAGAAGGTGCTCACCGTCTCCGGTGACGTGTACCGCCCTGCGGCGATCGAGCAGCTCAAGACCGTGACCCAGCAAGCCGGTGCCGAATGGTTCCCCAGCACCCCCGACCAAAAGCCGTTGGATATTGCCAACGCTGCGCTGGATTACGCCAAGAAGCATTACTTCGATGTACTGCTGGTCGATACGGCCGGCCGGCTGGCGATCGATGAAGTGCTGATGACTGAAATCCAGCAATTGCACAGCGCCCTGAAGCCGGTCGAGACCTTGTTCGTCGTCGATGCCATGCAGGGCCAGGATGCGATCAACACCGCCAAGGCCTTCAAGGAGGCCTTGCCGCTGACCGGCATTGTGCTGACCAAGCTTGACGGTGACTCGCGCGGCGGTGCAGCGCTGTCGGTGCGCCAGATCACCGGTGCGCCGATCAAGTTCGCCGGCGTGTCCGAGAAGATCGACGGCCTGGAAGTGTTCGATGCCGAGCGCCATGCACAGCGCGTGCTGGGCATGGGCGACATCGTCGCGCTGGTCGAGCAGGTCTCCAAGGGTGTGGACCTGCAGGCGGCCCAGAAGATGGCCGAGAAGATCAAGTCCGGCGACGGCTTCGACCTGAACGACTTCCTCGGCCAGCTCCAGCAGATGAAGCAGATGGGCGGTCTGTCGACGTTGATGGACAAGCTCCCTTCCGAGCTGGCTGGCAAGGCCGGTCAGGTCGACATGGACAAGGCCGAGCGCGAGGTGCGCCGCAAGGAAGGCATCATCTGCTCGATGACGCCCTTTGAGCGCTCCAAGCCCGAACTCATCAAGGCCACGCGCAAGAAGCGCATTGCAGCGGGCGCTGGCGTGCAGGTGCAGGAGGTCAACCGCCTGCTCAACGAGTTTGGCCAGATGCAGCAGATGATGAAGAAGATGAAGGGTGGCGGCCTGATGAAGATGATGAAGAAGATGGGCGGCATGAAAGGCATGATGGGCGGCGGCATGCCCAAGCTGCCGTTCTAAGCGCACCTGGGCTTCGAGCGCTGCTCCCACAACAACGCCTGCGCACCGCAGGCGTTGTTGTATCCAGGGGCTTGGAGTTAGGACACCACTACCTTGGCCTCGCCCGCCTGCATATGGCCGACCACGCAGGCATCGCCAAAGCCCTGGGTTTGGAAGATGTCCAGCACCTGGTCAACAGCATCCGGGGTGCAGGAGACCAGCAGGCCACCGGAGGTTTGCGGATCGGTCAGCAGGCTGCGCATCGCGTCGGTCACCTGCGCATCCAGCGCCACATGGCTGCCGTAGGACGCCCAATTGCGGCCCGATGCGCCGGTCACCACACCTTGCTGGGCCAGGTCCAGCACGCCGGGCAGCAGCGGCAGCGCCTGGCTGTCGATCACGGCCGTCAGCTGCGCGCCCCGTGCCAGCTCCAGCGTATGGCCCAGCAAACCAAAGCCGGTGACGTCCGTCAGCGCATGCACATCGGCCAGCTGCGCCAGCGCCGCACCGGGCCGGTTGAGTTGGGTGGTGGTGCGCACCATGCTGGCGTAGGCACTGTCGCTGAGCAGGCCTTTTTTCAGCGCGGCCGATTGGATGCCGACGCCGATGGCCTTGCCCAGGATCAGCACATCGCCCGCCTGGGCATCGCGGTTGCGTTTGAGCTGCGCGGGGTTGACGATGCCGATGCCCACCAGGCCATAGATGGGCTCGACCGAGTCGATGGAGTGGCCGCCAGCCAGCGGGATGCCGGCATCGCGGCAGACCGATTCGCCGCCTTCCAGAATCTTGGCGATGACTTCATGGGGCAGCACATTGATCGGCATGCCGACAATGGCCAGCGCCATCAGCGGCGTGCCGCCCATCGCGTAGATATCCGACAGTGCATTGGTCGCGGCAATGCGGCCAAAGTCATAGGGGTCGTCCACGATGGGCATGAAGAAGTCAGTGGTCGCGACAATCGCCTGCGTGTCGTTGATCTGGTAGACCGCCGCGTCGTCTGCCGTCTCGGTGCCCACCAGCAAAGGTGCATAGAACTGTTTGGGTACCGCGCTGCGGCTCATCAGATCAGCCAGCACCCCCGGTGCAATCTTGCAGCCGCAGCCACCCCCATGCGACAGCGAGGTCAGGCGCGGCGAGGCGGACAGGGGCGTGGTGGGGGCATTCATACAGACATCCTCAAGGGTTACAGACTAGCGGGCAAAGCGGCGCCGCCGATGGCGGCCCACCATTATCGGCGCGTTGGCGGGCGGGCGTGCGCTGTGCTGATTTGCCGGAAACGAGGCGCGAGTCGCCCGGGGATCCTTAATCTCCTGCGGCACCAGGAGGATGGCTATGGCCTTGGGCCTGGTGTTGATGCTAGCGCTGGATTGCTGGCTCTACATCGAGCGCACTGCCATTACGTGGTCTCGATGGTGGGCTACATCTCGCCGTACACGCTTAGCCACGCCTGCTTCTCAGGATGCCTAAGACACTTAGAATGCGCATAGCCTTGTGAGCCACTCACAAATCTATGAAATGATTAAGCATATACAGATACTTCGATTTTTGGCGGCGATGTGGGTCGCCGTTTTTCATGGAGCCGTGCTCGGGATTTTTACTGGTTTTCCCCATTGGCTGAGTTTTATTATCAACATGGGTTATGCAGGTGTTGATATATTTTTTGTCATCAGTGGCGTGATCATGGCCCACTCCACAAAAAATACAGCCCACGGGGCGCGTACCGCTGGGGCATTTGTGCTGACCCGTTTTTCAAGAATTTACATGGGTTGGTGGCCTGCACTGCTGTTGTATCTCGTCTTTTTCAAAGTGACGCAGCAGCTTGATCCGCACATAAATTTCCAAGGGTCATTCTATCTGTATTTCACCGACTTGACCGGTTTGATCAATATTGTGATTTGGTCGCTGATGTTCGAGTTGTATTTTTACATTTTGATGGCAGCAGCGCTGCTTTTCTCTCGTGATCAGCGCCAGAATTTTCTGAAGATTATGTTGGGGGTGCTGGTTGTCATCAATGTCTATTTTTTCCTTGACCGCACGGGTGCAGACGCTGGATTGCAGAGGGATTGGATTCAGCTTTTTTATGTGGCTCCAATCGTGGCGGAGTTTTTTATGGGGTACTTTTTATACCATTATCTCCAAAGCCACTCTTCATCGCCATGGAAGCTGTGGGGGTTGCTAGCAGCAGCATCCCTGGGGTTGCTGGTGTACATGGCACCCCACTTTGAAGACCATCCCTATGGTCTGGCGAATTTTCATTACTGGCCAGAGCGCACCTTGCTGATGGGGGGCGCTGCTTTGGCTATCGCCGGTTTGGCATTGACGCTACCCTCTCCGCGCAGCCCCATTGCACGGATAATGGCAAAGCTTGGCGATTATTCTTATGCCATATATGTGCTGCACATATTGGTGTTCAATATGGCGCTTGTGCTATTGCCTTGGAAGAGTCTGGATGGCCTGCCTCGTATCGCCATCGCGATTTTCGTCCTGCTGGCTTTGCTATCCGCGTCGGCTGTCTACTACCACGCCGTAGAGCGTCCTCTGTACATGTTCTGCCGCGAGAAGATCAATCGCTGGCTCCAGCCTCTGTCCAGCAATCGATCCTCGCTCGGTACGATCCACAAGAATCAACAGCTGCGATGAGTCGTGCGCTGGTTCCTGGACAAAAGCACATACGGAAAAAATGAACGTGGACTGCTACCTGTGCCGCTGAGGCCCGGCTGCACATCGACCGAATCCACTACAACAGGCGGCATGCAGGCACCGCCAGAACCTCGCGTCGGCGAGGGGAACGCTGTGAGGATGGGTGGGTGCATGTCGCGCGCGGCCCGCATCGCTGGATGGCGGCCAAATGGCGGAAGACAGCTGGAGTCGAACCAACCCAGGAGTGGCTGACACCCCTCACCGGGTTTGAAGCCCGGCCGCACCACCGGGCACGATTGCCTTCCCTGCAACACGTGCGTGTTGGGCAAGATCGCCGATTGTAACGGCTCTGCGCGGCGGCTGCGGCTGGTGCAGCTGCAGACCCTTGGGTGGCTTACGAGGTGGTGCCTGCTTGCCAACGGACACCCGGGCGCAGCACATGCGTATCGCGCACGCGGCGGGTGTAGCCTACGCGGTCGAAGAACTCCAGAATCTGGATGGCGCGTTTGCGGCCCAGGGCGGTGGCGTCGCGGAACACATGCGCCTGCACCTCTCCGCGCTCGGCCTGTTGCGCGAGCTCTGCGGTGAGTGCCGCGAGCGCATCCATCGACGGCGCGGCATAGAACAAGTCCTTGACCACCTGGAACACGAGGCCCTGGCGCGAGAGCTTTTTGAGCAGCTGGCGCACCACTTCCTCTGCGGCGCCATGGTCGCGGGCCAGGTCGCGCACCCAGGGCGGGTCAAAGCGGCTTTCGGTGATGGCGGGCAGCAGGCGCTGGGCCAACGCCTGCTCGGCGTCGCTCAGTTGCACGGTGTGGCCGGGCAGGTGCAGCCAGGCGCCGCTGCTGGCAATCTGGCCGGCAGCGATCAGCGCATCGAGCAAGCCGTGGTAGAGGGCATCGTGGGGGCCATGCTGCAGCGCAGGCAAGGCCATGCGGCGCAGGCGGGCTGCGTTGATGCCGGGCTCGTCGGGAGCTACTTCGTGGAAGCGTTGCAGGGCTTGCAGCAGCTGGTCTTGCAGTGCCTGCCAGGCAGCTTGGTCCACCAGCAGCGCATCGCCGTCGGGCAGTGGCAGCTGGGTGCTGTTCTCTGCAACGGCCGGGGTGGCGGTACCGGTCAGCCGCACAAGCTGTGAGCGGGCCAGGCCGAGCGGCGCCTCGGCCAGCAGCGGGGCGGTGTCGGCCGTGGCTATCCAGCGCGTCAGCGCGGCCAGGTAGGCGAGGCGGCTGTCGCTGCGGCGCTTGCGTGCGGGCGCATAGGGATCGAGCACCATGGCGCCGGCAATGGTACGGCTGGCCTGGGCATTGCGCACGATGACGCGGTCACCCGGCAGCACCAGCGCCGGTGCGTCCAGCACCAGCTGGGCCAGCGCTTCGGTCCCAGGGGTCAGGTCGCCATCTTGCAGCAGGGCGATATGGCCGGTGCAGCGCATAGTGCCCAGGTGCAGGTGCACGGCCGACCATTGCGCCAGCGGCGCGGCATCGGCGAGCAGATGCAGGCGTACGTCGATGCGCTGGGTGGTCTGGCGCAGGCGTTCGTCCATGATCCAGTCGCCGCGCGTGATGGCTTCCTTGGCGATGCCTGCCAGGTTCAACGCGCAGCGCTGGCCGGCCACCCCCCGCTCGCTGGCCTGGTTTTGCGCATGGATGCTGCGCACGCGCACGGGCGCGCCGCTGGCCGAATGCACGAGGCTGTCGCCTACGGCCACCTGGCCATTGAAGACCGTGCCCGTCACCACCGTGCCTTGGCCGGGCAGGCTGAAGACCCGGTCCACCGCCAGGCGGAACAGCCCGCCCTGGGTGCGCGGGGGCATGGCCTGGGCCTGCTGGTGCAGGTGCTGGCGCAGCGCCCAGACGCCCGGATCATCGGGCAGCGCGGCTGCGGTTTCAAAGATGGGCGCATCGGCCAGGTTGCTGCGCGCCAGAATGGCGGCGATCTCGTCCCGCACCTCATCGATGCGGGCGCGGGGCACGCGGTCTACCTTGGTCAGCGCCACCGTGCCCTGGCGGATGCCCAGCAGCTGCAATATTTCCAGGTGCTCCAGGGTCTGGGGCATCACGCCGTCATCGGCGGCCACCACCAGCAAGGCATGGTCAATGCCCACGGCCCCTGCGGCCATCGTGTGCACAAATTTTTCATGGCCGGGCACATCGATGATGCCCAGCACATCGCCATTGGCCAGCGGGGTGTAGGCGTAGCCCAGCTCGATCGAGATGCCGCGCGCCTTTTCTTCCTTCAGGCGGTCCGTCTCCACACCGGTGAGGGCACGCACCAGGGTGGTCTTGCCATGGTCGATATGGCCTGCGGTGCCGATGATCATGGCTGGCCGTCCGTGGCGCTGCTGCCCAGGGCCAGCTGCTGCAGGTTGGCGGCAAAGTCGGCCTGGTCCGCGGCTTCGAGGCAGCGCAGATCCAGCCAGAGTGCATCGTCGCGCAGCCGGCCGATCACCGGGCGCGGCAGCTGGCGCAGCGCAGCTTCGAGTTGCTGCAGCAGGCGCCCGGCGCGTTTGCGCTCTTGGGGGCGCACCACCAGCCCATGGCTGGGCAGGCTTTCGACGGGCAAGGCGCCGCTGCCGATCTGGCTGGTCATCGCGGCGTGCTCCACCCGGTAGTCCGGCCCCAGCAGGCTTTGCAGCGGTGCCTGCAGCGCAATCGCCTGCTGCTGCATGGCAGCAGCCGGGCGGGTGAAGAGGCGCAACGTGGTCAGGCGGTCGGCCAGCTTTTCCGGGTGCAGGTAGAGGCGCAACGTGGGTTCGAGCGCGGCCAGGGTGAGCTTGCCCACGCGCAGCGCACGCTTGAGCGGGTTCTTCTTGATCTGGGCGATCAAGGCCTTGCTGCCGACGATGATGCCAGCCTGCGGGCCGCCCAGCAGCTTGTCTCCGCTGAAGGTCACGATGTCGGCGCCGGCCTCGATGGTCTCGCGCACAGTCACCTCATAGGGCAGGCCCCAGTCGCGCATGTCGATCAAGGTGCCGCTGCCCAGGTCCACGATCAGCGGGAGCTGACGCGCATGGGCGATGCGCGCCACATCGGCCTCGGCCACCGATTTGGTGAAGCCGCTGATCGCGTAGTTGCTGCAGTGGACCTTCATCAGCGCGGCGCTGTGCTCGCCCAGCGCCGCTTCGTAGTCTTTCTCATGGGTGCGGTTGGTGGTGCCCACCTCGACCAGGCGGGCGCCGGCGCGCGTCATCACATCCGGGATGCGGAAGGCGCCGCCAATCTCGACCAGCTCGCCGCGCGAGACCACCACCTCCTTGTCGCGCGCCAACGTGGACAGCACCAGCAGCACGGCGGCCGCATTGTTGTTGACGATGGTGGCCGCTTCGGCGCCGGTCAGGCGGCAGACCAGGTCTTCGACCAGGTCATCGCGGTCGCCGCGGCCGCCGTCGGCCAGGTCGTACTCCAGATTGCTGGGGGTCGCCAGCGCCTGCACCACGGCGTCGATGGCCTCCTGGGGCAGCAGCGCCCGGCCCAGGTTGGTGTGCAGCACCGTGCCGGTCAGGTTGTAGACCGCTTTCAGACGCGGCGCAAACAGCTGTTGGAGCTTTTGTTCGGCGGCGTCTAGCAAGGCATCGGCACCGTCTGCGCTGCTGCCCGTCTGTGCCAGCCAGCGGCTGCGGGCCTCGCCCAGCGCTGCGCGGATGGCCTGCGTGCACTGGGTCTTGCCGTAGCCGTCCAACAGCCCAGCGGTGCGCGGGTGCTGCAGCAGCTTGTCAACAGAGGGCAGGTGGGACGGTGCGTTCATGGGCAAACCAGCTCAAAAAGGGGCAGAAATAAAAAAACGATGGGCTGCGGCAGCAGCGCCATCGTCCAGTATGGCATGGTGCCAAAACGTTCAGGGTGCCGGCACGCCCTTAATGCAGATCGGGCACGCTGCCTTCGGCATCGGCCGCCTGCGGCTCGGCCACGGCCACGAACAGCAGCGGGTTGCCGCTGGCGCGCGAGAACGAGGTCTGCTCGCTCATCAGCAGGTCCAGCATCAGGCTGGCCAGGTCATCGGCCAGCGGCTCGGCCAGCGGGTCTTTTTCCTGGTTGACCAGCTTGCGGTAGCTGCCGCATTCGGTACAGGTTTCCGCCAGCACCACATCCTTGCCGCCATCCAGGCCCTGGTAGCGGATGCCCTTGGTCGATTCGCAGTGGCTGCATTTGACGCGCACCATATGCCATTCGGTCGCGCAGCAGCCGCAGTGCAGGTAGCGGTGGCCGGCCATCTTGCCGCCAATGCGCACCACGCCGGCGACGGGTTCACTGGCACAGACCGGGCAAATGGTGGCCGGGTCGGTAAAGGGGATGTCGGCCAGCCTGAGCTGGCTGGCGCGGGTGGCAAACACCACTTGCAACGCCGCCATGACAAAAGGCGCCAGGCCCACATCGCGCGCAGCCAGCTCCTTGGTCAGCAGGCGTTTGGCCAGCGCATTGCGGTCCTCGGTGCTGCAGCGTTGCAGCTCGGCAATCAGCGGCTGCAGGGCTGGGGGCAGGCCATCGGCACTGCCCAGCTGCGCCAGCATGCGGTCCAGCACCTGGTGCCAGGCGGGGTCCAGATGGTCAGCGGCAGGCAGCAGCGGCGACGAGAACTGCTGGGCCTGCGCGATAGCGGCAGCTTCAGGCGCCGCGACCTGCAGGCCCTGGGCGGCCTGGTGCTGGGCGTCCACCAGTTTGGCGATGAACAGCAGGTAGTCCGCAATCGGGTTGCCGTCGGCCAGCTGGCGAATGCGCTGGGCTCGGTCAAGGAACAGACTGCTGGTGTTGGGCAGCAGCACGCGCGGGAAACTGGTGTGGTCGAGCGACTCGATCTCACCGGGCTGAAGAATGCGTTGCATACGGGGATTTTCTCAAAAATCAACGCCGATAGTCCTGGCGGGGCTATCGGCGTTGGGGAGCGGGGCGGTGCCGACCCGGGACCGGGCCGCTTGCCGGGGCATGCCCGGCAAGCGCATCAGGCGCCGCGCTTGTGGCTCGTCTGCTTGTCCATGTCCGAGCTGTCGCCCGTCATGCGGCGGTACCACAGCGGATGGTGAAAGCGCGCCCAGGCGCGGGTCACCGTGCCGCGCGTCATCGCGCGGATCGTGCCCTTGGTCCAGATGGCGGCGTAGATGTGGGCAATGATCAGGCCGATCAGGCCGAAGGCCGACAGTGCATGCAGCAGCGCCGCAGCGCGCACCACATTCACCGGCAGGTTCCACCAGGCGCGCCACATCAGCACGCCGGTCACCAGCAGGCCCGCCATGCACAGCACCAGCATCCAGAACAGCGCCTTCTGGCCGCCGTTGTACTTGTCCACCGGCGGCATCTTTTCGTGCTCACCGTTGACCAGCGCCGGCACGTTCTTGAGCCATTCCACATCGTTCTTGCGAATGATGTTGAGCTGCCAGAAGCGGAAGAACATCAGCACGAAGCCGACGGTCATCACCAGGCCGATGTAGGGGTGCAGGATGCGGGTCCAGGGTCCGCCACCGAACAGGTTCGTCATGAAGAAGAACGAGGGATGGAAGAACGCCAGACCCGACAGGGCCAGCAGCACAAAGCTGATCGCGACCACCCAGTGGTTGACGCGTTCGCCAGCGGTGTAGCGTTGAATATCACGGGTCTTGCTTTTCATCGTCCAGACTCCTCGTGGTGGTCAATGCCCTTTTCCGCACGTGCCCTGGCGGCTTCTTCCTCTTCCAGCTCCTCAGGCACTTCGATCGGGCCCTTGGTGATGTAGTGGAAGAAGCTGCCGACGGCCGCAACGCCCAAGGCTGCCAGCGCCAGTGGCTTGGCCACACCCTTCCACAGGCTCACCATCGGGCTGATCGATGGATCATCGGGCAGGCCGTGGTAGAGCGAGGGCTTGTCGCCATGGTGCAGCACATACATCACGTGGGTGCCGCCCACGCCTTGCGGATCGTAGAGGCCGGCCTTGTCAAAGCCGCGCTCCTTCAGATCGACAATGCGCTCCTCGGCGCGCTCCTGCATGGCGGTCTTGGTGCCAAACATGATCGCGCCGGTCGGGCAGGTCTTGACGCAGGCAGGCTCCTGGCCGACGGCCACGCGGTCCGAGCACAAGGTGCACTTGTAGGCCTTGTGGTCCTTTTTGGAGATGCGCGGAATGTTGAACGGGCAGCCGGTCACGCAGTAGCCGCAGCCCACGCAGTTTTCCTCCTGGAAATCCACGATGCCGTTGGTGTACTGCAAGATGGCACCGGGAGAGGGGCAGGCCTTGAGGCAGCCCGGGTCTTCGCAGTGCATGCAGCCGTCCTTGCGGATCAGCCATTCCAGGTTGCCGGTGGCTTCGTTTTCGTATTCGGAAAACCGCATCACCGTCCAGGAGTTGGCCGTCAGGTCGGTCGGGTTGTCGTAGACCCCGGCCGCAACCGTGCCCACATCGTCACGCAGATCGTTCCACTCCATGCAGGCGGTCTGGCAGGCCTTGCAGCCGATGCACTTGGAGACATCGATCAGCTTGGCCACCTCGCCGCCATGCGGGCTGCGCACGCTGGGCGATGGGGTGGTGGTGGCGGAGCGGCGCTTGATATCCAATGATTGAAGAGATGACATCGCTGCTCCTTAGATCTTCTCAACCTTCACGAGGAAGGTCTTGAACTCTGGCGTGTTGCTGTTGCCGTCACCCACAAACGGGGTGAGGGTGTTGGCGAGGAAGCCAGGCTTGGTCAGGCCCTTGAAGCCCCAGTGGATAGGAATACCCACGTGGTGCACCGTCTTGCCTTCGATCTGCATGGGCTTGATGCGCTTGGTCACCACCGCAGCGGCCTTGATGTAGCCCCGCTTGGAGCTGACCTTCACCATCGCGCCCGTCGCAATGCCGATCTCCTTGGCCAGCGCCTCGCCGATCTCGACGAACTGCTCGGGCTGGATGATGGAGTTGAGCAACGCGTGCTTGGTCCAGTAGTGAAAGTGCTCCGTCAAACGGTAGGTCGTGCCCACATGCGGGAATTCGTCCGCCTTGCCGAAGGTCTCCCAGATGGCCGGGAAGACGCGAGCCGCCGGGTTGCTGACGGCCTTGTCGTTCTTCGGGTACATCGGGTTGTAGCCCAGCGGGTTGTCGAATGCCTCGTAGTGCGTCGGGAACGGACCTTCGTTCATGCCCTTGCGGGCAAAGAAGCGTGCCACCCCTTCCGGGTTCATGATGAACGGACCGGTGCCGGTCTCGGGCGCGATGGTCGGGCCGTAGTCCGGCACGTCAGCGCCGCCCCAGGTCTTGCCGTTCCACTTGACCAAGGTGCGGTTCGGGTTGAACGGTTTGCCTTCCAGGTCCGCGGATGCGCGGTTGTACAGCACGCGGCGGTTGGCCGGCCAGGCCCAGGCCCAGTTCAGCGTGTTGCCGATGCCGGTCGGGTCGCTGTTGTCGCGGCGGCCCATCTGGTTGCCCGCCTCGGTCCAGCTGCCTGTCCAGATCCAGCAGCCACTCATCGTGGAGCCATCGTCACGCAACTCGCCAAAGCCGGACAGCTGCTGGCCGGCAGGGCGTAGTACCTTGCCATCGGGCGCGGTCAGGTCGGTCAGCGCCCGGCCGTTGTACTCCTTGGCAATTTCCTCGGACGAGGGGTGCGCAGGCTGTGCATAGGGCCACCACAGGTTCTGGATCGGATCCGGGAACTTGCCGCCGTCCTTCTGGTAGGCCGCCTTCATGCGCAGGTGCAGGGCCGACATGATCGCAATGTCGGTCTTGGCTTCACCCGGCGGCTCGGAGGCCTTCCAGTGCCACTGCAGCACACGCGACGAACTCACGACTGCGCCATCCTCTTCTGCAAAGCAGGTGGTGGGCAGGCGGAACACTTCGGTCTGCACCGACGCGGTGTCGATGTCGTTGTGCTCGCCGTAGTTCTTCCAGAACTCCGAGGTCTCGGTGGCCAGCGGGTCCATCACGACCAGGAACTTGAGCTTGGCCAGACCGTCGCGCACGCGGCTCTTGTTGGACAACGCCGCCAGCGGGTTGAAGCCCTGCGCGATGTAGCCGTTGACCTTGCCTTCGTTCATCAGCTCGAAAATCTGCAGCATGTCGTACTGCTTGTCGAGCTTGGGCAGGTAGTCATAGGCCCAGTTGTTGTCCTTGGTGGCCGCCGGTCCCCAGAAAGCCTTCATCAGGCTCACATGGAACTTGGGATAGTTCTGCCAGTAGCTCATCTGGTTGGCACGCAAAGGCTTTTGCGTGCGCGCGTCGATGTACTTCTGGTAGTCCTGCTCGCCCTGGTTGGCCAGGGTCAGGTAGCCCGGCAGTGCGTTGGACAGCAGGCCCAGGTCGGTCAGGCCCTGGATGTTGGAGTGTCCGCGCAACGCGTTCATGCCGCCACCGGCGACACCGATATTGCCCAGCAGCAACTGCACCATGGCGCCGGTACGCAGGATCTGCGCGCCGATCGAGTGCTGGGTCCAGCCCAGTGCGTAGAGGATGGTTGCGGCGCGGCCAGCCTGTGCCGTCGATGCGAGCTTTTCGCAGACATGCAGGAACTTGGCCTGGGGCGTGCCGCAGACGCTCTCGACCTTCTCAGGCGTGTAGCTGGCGTAGTGGCGCTTGAGCCATTGGTAGACGCAACGCGGGTGCTGCAGGCTCGGGTCGGTCTTGACGTAACCGTCCTCGCCCAGCTCGTAGTCCCAGCTGGCCTTGTCGTAGGTGCGCTTTTCGGGGTTGTAGCCCGAGAAGATACCTTCGTCGAACGCAAAGTCTTCCCGCACGATGAACGTGAAATCGGTGTAGTTGCGCACGTACTCGTGGTGGATCTTGTCGTTCGTCAGCAGGTAGTTGATCACACCGCCGAGGAAAACAATGTCCGAACCGGAGCGGATAGGGGCGTAGAAATCCGCCACCGAAGCCGACCGGTTAAAGCGCGGGTCGACCACCATGAAGTGAGCCTTGTTGTGCTCCTTCGCCTCGGTCACCCATTTGAAGCCGCAAGGGTGGGCTTCAGCGGCATTGCCGCCCATGATCAAAATAACGTCCGCGTTCTTGATGTCGACCCAATGGTTCGTCATCGCTCCACGGCCAAACGTCGGGGCAAGACCTGCCACCGTCGGGCCGTGTCAGACACGGGCTTGGTTATCGAACGCCAACATGCCCCAAGAGCGGGCCACTTTGTAGGTGATGTAACCGGCTTCGTTGCTGGCAGCCGAAGCGGCCAGCATGCCGGTCGAGGTCCAACGGTTCACCGTCAGGCCATCATCGGTCTTCTCGAGGAAGTTCGCATCGCGATCGTCCTTGAGCAGCTTGGTGATGCGGGTCAGCGCCTCATCCCAGGACAGGCGCTTCCACTCGTTGGAGCCGGGCGCGCGGTACTCGGGGTAGAGCAGGCGGTTGGGGCTGTGGACGATGTCCAGCAGCGATGCGCCCTTGGGGCACAAGGTGCCGCGGTTGACGGGATGGTCGGGGTCGCCTTCGACGTGGATCACAGAGAGCTTGGCGTTCTTGCCGCCATCGCCCAGCGAGTACATCAAAATGCCGCAGCCAACAGAGCAATACGTGCAGGTTTGCCGTGTCACTGTGCTGCCGACCAGCTTGTACTGACGAACTCCGGCAAGTGCGGTGGCGGGCGAGAAGCCCATCACCGCCAGGCTGGAACCCGCCAGAGTCGAACCAGTCACTTTCATGAACTGGCGTCTGGAGAATTGCACCATGGGTGTCCTTTCAACGAAGGATGCTTGTTTTCTATGCTTACGACACAAATTGTAGTCTTCTCCCTCTGAAAGCAGAATAGTTGGGCTTTCCGGGTATTCAGCGGATTTGACAAATTGGTAAAAATGCGCGGACGATCCGTTGTGGCGAGAAATACCAATACAATTCACAAACTTGCATGGAATTGTGAATAATATGCTTCATGAATTTCTTGCCGCCTGAATCCAAGGGGGAGACCATGGACCACCACAACGGGGCGGCGCGCCGTCCCTTTTTGCTCTGGGCGCTGTCGGCATCGGCGCTGCTGGCGGGTTGCGGCTCGTCGCCATCGCGCACCGCGCGGCCAGCGGCGGGCCGGCGCTCCGCCACGGAGGTGGCCACCTCGCCGCGCGTTGACACCGGTGTCGTGCCCGTCAATCTGGGGCTGAGCGGCGAGTTGCGCGAGGCGCTGTATGCGCGGGTCATGCTCGTCGTCAACACGCCCTACACCTATGGCGGTAACACCCCTGAAGGCGGCTTTGACTGCAGCGGCCTGATCCAGTATGCGATCCAGGGCATCACCACGCGCCGCCTGCCGCGTACCACGGCCCAGTGGGCAGGGGTGAGCGCCGAGATCGACCGGCGTGATCTGCAGCGCGGCGATTTTGTGTTCTTCAACACCATGGGCGGGCGCTACTCGCACATGGGCATTTATGCCGGCAACAACCAGTTTGTCCATGCGCCGTCGAGCGGCGGTGTGGTCAAGACGGTGAGCCTGGACAATCCCTATTTCTCACGCCGCTTCACCGAGGCACGCACGATTTTTGACGCATGAGAATATTCATTGGCTGAATAAAACAAGAGGCAGCGCGCCCAAAACGGCGGCAAAGGCGGGGTCAGCGCCAGGCATAGGCACCCCAGGGGTGCGAGGCATCCTGCAGCCAGTGCTGCAATTCCTCCGGGTCCAGGCTGCGGCCCAGTGCGTCCGAGCGGCCTTTGGCCACCCATTGTGCGCGGCCCTGGATATAGGCGCTGCCCAGCTCCTGCCAGTTGCCAAAGCATTCGCGGGCCCGCGCGGCATTGAGCTGCAGCAGCTGCCACTGCTGCTCGGCGCTGAGCCAGCCGAGCATGGCTGCGGTGCGCACAAAAAAGGCAGTCCGGACGCAGGCAAAGGCCATCGCGGCACGCGCGTCATCCCCCGCCTGCAGCCGCTCCACATCCAGGCACCACCAGCGCGTGCGCATGCGCTCGGGCAATTGCGCGCGCACCTGCGCATCGTCTAGATCGGTGCGCAGGCCGAAGGCATGCAGGGCCATGGGCCGCAACGATGCTGCCAGGCCGGCGGTGGGCGAGGGCATCGCGCTGTCGGCAAAGCCATCCTTGAGCGCATGGAAGGCCATCGGGTGCGCCAGCGCCAACGCCCAGTTCTGTTCGGGCGTGAGCAGGTAATGTCCCAGCGGTCCTGACCGCGCGGGCGCCTGGCTGCCCCATTGCCGGCGAAAGGCGCGCGCGCATTGCCATACCAGCCACAGCCCGATGGCAGCCACCAGGAGCTGGATCATCGCTGCGCCTCCGGCCGGGGGTGGGCCTGCATCCTGGGAGGTGCTTTGCCGGCCTGTTCCAACGTGTAGGCCAGCGCAGGCGGCAGGTGCTGGCCGGCCAGCAGGCTGCAGTCATGCGCTGCAGCCAGCCATTGCACCAGCGGGGAGGTGTGCTGCAGATGGGGCAGCAGCCTGGGCTGGCGCTGCCACAGCTGCAGTTGTTCGGCCTCGCTGTGCAGGTTCTCGACGGCGTGCCAGCCCGGCTGCGCGCCGCTGGTACGCAGCAGGCGCATGCCCAGCGCATCGTCGGGCGTGTCGTCGCTCGTGTTCAGCTGGTTCAGAAAGGCGATGACATCGGCACGGTAGCGGTCCACCGGCGGGCGGTTCTGTTTGCCCTTGATCTGGTCGATGCGCAGGCGGCCATCGGCCTGCAGCCAGGCATTGATGGTGATGCGCGGCTGGGCCTGGCCGGTGCGGTAGCTGAAGATGCGCATGCGGCCTTGCTCGCAGCCTTCGGCATAGTGCTCGCCGTAGCCGCCCGTCAGCTGGTGGCGGTTGGCAAACTGGCCCAGGCAGTGGCGCATCATCTGGCTCTCGTAGGCCATCTCTTCGCGCAGCACGCCGCTGCTGGGCAGCAGTTCGACAAAGGCTCCCTGGCTGCCTTGCCACACCATCTGTACCGCATGGGGCTGGTGCTGGCGCCATCCGGCCAGTTGCTGTGCCTCGAAAGCCTGGTGCTCCTGCGTCCAGCGTTCCAGCGCCTGCGGGCAGTTGATGCGGGCGAGCTTGCCTTCCAGCGAGGTGCCCTTGCGTGACTGCAAAAACTCCAGCAGCTGGCGCTCCAGCGCCAGCACGCTGTCGTGGTCAGGGTCGATCCACCACAGCGCGGGTGCCGCTGGCGCTGTCTCGGGACCGGTCTTGCGGGCCAGCAGCGCCAGTGCCCAGGCCGGCGCGCCGGCGGCATAGCGCTGTTGCAACGCTGCGGTGGTGGTGATGGCCTGTACCGCATCGGCCGGTGCGTTGAGGTTACCGACCAGATAGCGGTAGAAATGGTTCTGCAGCCAGGCGGCAATGTCGGGCGCATCGCTGCGCGCGCGGCTGCGCGCGATGATGCGGGCCTTGAGCTCGGGCGCGTTGACCACATTGCGCGCCAGGTACACCGTGCTTGTGCGCATGGAGGGGCTTACCAGAACTTCCACCAGGGCTTGCCGCCACCGGCAGCCGGTGCAGCGGTGATCAGCTGGGCGTTGAGCTGGTCGATCGTGGTCTGCAGCTTCTCGCGCTCGGCCGGGTCGTCGGCCCGCGCGCAGGCCAGCGCCTGCTGGTAGATCTGCATCGCTTGCTGGTCCGTGCCCGAGGTCTGCATCGCATCGCCTGCGCGGCGCAGCAGGTAGGCATTCTGGCGCTGCGCCAGCTCGGGCAGCAGCGCCTGCAGGCGTGGCAGCACCTCGGCGCCATGCGTGGCCGAGTAGTAGTCCAGCTGGTTCAGCAGACTGCGCAGATAGTCATAGCGCTCGCTGCGCTGCTCGTCCTCGTCGAGCTGGCTCCACCATTCGTCCAGGCGCTCCAGCCAGATGCTGTTTTCCACATTGCGGTCTTGCTTGTAGAGCGCATAGGCCACCTTGGGGAAATAGTCGCAGGGGCTGTGGCGGCTGTAGCCGTTGTCCTGGCTGTAGTGCCACAGCTGCTCGGCCGCCGGGATGAGCTGCGCGTAGTTGTCGCTGTCGATGTGGGTGGAGACGATGCCGTTGTAGTGCTCGGCAAAGGGGCTGGTGGCAATGCCTTTGGCATGCAGCGCGAGCGCGCCGTCGTAGTTCTCGTCGTTGTAGCGGTACTTGATGGCCAGGTTGTTGCACAGCATCGAGTAGTCATGCAGGTTGCCGTCCTTGTAGCTGCCCTGGCCGGTGGCAAACCAGTGCTCGAAGCGGGCCTGTCCGGTCTCGTAGTAGTGCTTGATCCAGCGCAGCAGCTCGTCGTAAGGCCAGTCGGCGGGCAGCTCCTCTCCTTCGCCGCCAATGGCTTGCATCAGCGCCTCGTCGTCATCGAGTTGCACGCCCATCGCATAGCACCAGCTGCCGCCATCGCAGCGGATATAGGGCGACTGCAGCGCGCTGGCCAGGCCCGCCACGCGGGCGCGGCAGACAAACAGGCGGTAGGCGAGCTCGCCATTGGCGTACTGGGGGCGCTCGGCCAGCGTCTCCAGCAGCGGCAAGGCCTGCGCATAGTCCTGCTGTTCAAACAGATGGTTGCCCTGCAGCAGGCGCCACATCGGGTGGTTCAGCGACTGCTGCTGTACCAGCGCGCTGTAGTGGGCAAAGGCCTGCTCGGCGTCCCTGTCGGCAGGCAGGAACTCGGCCAGGTCCTCGTCCCGGGCGGCGGCCATCAGGGTCAGCGCCCAGTACGGCGCACCGCCCGGCTCACCCAGGTGGGCCAGTGCCTGGCGGCAGGCGGCTTCGCGCGATCCAGGGCGGCTGTGCAGGGTGCTCTCAAAGCACATGTGGGCGGCCTCGGGCAGGCGGGCGGCCTGCACCAGCCAATCGATCAGCCGGGCGCTGGTGCTGTCATCGCTGTCACGCACCAGCGCAAAGCGGCCTTCCTGGCCCTTGCTGATCGCGGCATCCAGCGCGCCTTGCTGGTGCAGGCTGGCGGCGGCCAGGCGTGCGAGCTGGGCCCGGGTATCGCGCCAGGCGGCGGGCGATGCGTTGCTGGGCAGGCTGGCCAGGGTCAGTTCGCTGTGCTGGGCCAGCGCGTCGGGCGCCAGCGCAATGATGTCCTCGCCCAGCAGCAGCCAGTCATCGGTGTCGATGTCCTGGCCCGCTTCTGCGCGCTGGAGTTTTTGCAGCGCATAGTGGCCCAGGTCGCGGGCCGCCGTGCTGTTGCCCTTGGCCGCTTCGATGCGGCCCAGGCGCGTGGCCAGCATGGCATCGTCCCAGGCGCGCAGCTGGGCGCGGTCGGCCTGCTGGCTTTTGTACTGGTGTTGTTTGCGGTAGATCTGCTCTTGCAGGTCCAGTGCCTGGGCCTGGTGGGCGTGGCGCGCCAAGTGGCGCCAGGCGCGGTCGGGATCGCCCAGCGCGCCGGCCTGGTCCACGGCCGCCATCGCCTGCGCGATCAAGTCGCGGTACTGCTCGCGCGGCAGGCCGGGCACATCCTCGGCGGCATCGGCTTGCAGCATCGCCATCGTGACCGCTGCGTCGCGCTGGGCGTCGGCGGTCAGCTCCTGCAGCAGGCGGGCCTGGTGCTGCTGCACGGCGGCCAGGGCCTGGGCCGGCTGGCCCGCCATGCTCCACAGCCGGTAGACACGGCGCAGCTGGTCCAGGTCCTCGGGCTCGAGCGCGCGCGATGCGAGCTGCTGGGCCGCTGCCGCCTGGCGGGCAGGCCATTCCTGCGTCTCGTCCTCGGTGTTGAACAAGGTATCCACATGGTCCAGAAAGGCATCAAGCGCTTCGCTGCGCAGTGCGGTGGACGGGTCGGACACGGGTGCCATGGTGATGATGCCTTTCTGGTTTTGGCGCATCCCTCATGCGCCCCTGCATGCTAACGGGCTCCAGCACCGGTGTGGCCTTTGCGGGCCACCAACGCTGGAAAGTGGGCTATTTTCACCGTGTTTCGTGTGGCTGACCAGCGCGGTGCCGGCAGGCCAGCGATGCGCCTCAATCGGTGATCAGCACTTCGCCGCGCAGCGTATAGGTCATCGTCTCGGTGATGCGCACATCGACCATCTGGCCGATCAGGCGCTCCTGGCCGGGGAAGTTGACCACGCGGTTGCACTCGGTGCGGCCCATCAGCTCGCCGTTGTCGCGCTTGGATTTGCCTTCCACCAGCAGGCGCTGCACGGTGCCCAGGCGCTCATCGCTGATGGTCTTGATATTGTGGTTGATGACGGCCTGGAGCTCCTGCAGGCGGCGCAGCTTGACCTCGTAAGGCGTGTCATCGGGCAGGTTGGCGGCAGGGGTGCCAGGGCGGGGGCTGAAGATGAAGCTGAACGAGTTGTCAAAGCGCACATCGTCGATGAGCTTCATCATTTTCTGGAAGTCTTCCTCCGTCTCGCCGGGGAAGCCGACGATGAAGTCGCTGCTCATCGCCAGATCGGGGCGGATGGCGCGCAGCTTGCGCACCGTGCTCTTGTACTCCATGGCGGTGTAGCCGCGCTTCATCGCCATCAGGATCTTGTCGCTGCCGTGCTGCACTGGCAGGTGCAGGTGCGAGACGAGCTGGGGGATCTTGGCATAGGCCTCGATCAGGCGCGGCGTGAACTCATTGGGGTGGCTGGTGGTGTAGCGGATGCGCTCGATGCCGGGGATCTCGGCCACATATTCCAGCAGCAGCGCGAAGTCGGCGATCTCGGCCGTATCCCCCATCTTGCCCAGGTAGGCATTCACGTTCTGGCCCAGCAAGGTGATTTCCTTGACGCCTTGCGCAGCCAGGCCCGCGACCTCGACCAGCACGTCCTCGAACGGGCGGCTCACCTCTTCTCCGCGGGTGTAGGGCACCACGCAGTAGCTGCAGTACTTGGAGCAGCCTTCCATGATGGACACAAAGGCCGACGCGCCTTCAACACGGGCGGGCGGCAGGTGGTCGAACTTCTCGATCTCGGGGAAGGAGATGTCGACCTGCGGCTTGGCCTTGGCCGCGCGGGCATTGAGCAGCTCGGGCAGGCGGTGCAGGGTCTGGGGGCCAAACACCACATCAACATAGGGCGCGCGCTTGATGATCTCGGCGCCTTCCTGGCTGGCCACGCAGCCGCCCACGCCAATCAGCACGCCCTTTTCCTTCAGGTGCTTGATGCGGCCCAGGTCGGAGAACACCTTCTCCTGTGCCTTCTCGCGCACCGAGCAGGTATTGAACAGGATCAGGTCGGCCTCGTCCATGTCCTGCGTGGGCTCATAGCCCTGCGCGGCGCCCAGCACATCCGCCATCTTGTCCGAGTCGTACTCGTTCATCTGGCAGCCGAAGGTTTTGATAAATACTTTTTTGGACATGGTGCAAATCTCGTGGGGACCCCCGGGGCTGCGGTTGCAGGCCTGAAGGAATACCGTCATACGGCAGAAAGCCAGGCGCCAGATGGCGCCCTGCTGCTCAAGGGGTGGGTGCGCGGACCGCCCCGCCGGGCTTTGACCGCAGCGGTCAGCCCATGCGGCGGCGCCAGGGCGCTTTATTTAAAGAGTCCGCTCCAGAAGCCGTTGTCGGCGCGGTCGCGTTTGAGGGCGGCTTCTTCGCTGTTCAAGATCCAGGCGGCATGCACGCGGCCGCTGGTTTTCTCGATCACATAGTTGACCGTCAGCTTTTCATTGAGCACGGTGCCGGGGCGTATCGTGGTGTTGCGCGGGTTGTAGAGCTTAAACGCGGGAGCGAGGCCCACCGACTGGCCATCAATGGTGGCCTGGCTCGTGCTGGTGATCACCAGGTAGCCGCGCAGCGCCTGGGGCGGGAAGGCGCGCACCGGGCCCTGGAACGGGGCAAAGGTGGCGGTCTGCGCCAGGCTGGGCAGGGCACTGATGCCGGCCAGTGCCAGCGCGAGTGCAGCGAGGCTGGCGCGCGTGGCGCGCCGCAGGCGGTGGTGGGTGGTGGGGAGTGTGGTGCAGCGGTTCATGGTGTATATCCAGGGGCTGGAGGCCGCATTCTACAAACAGCGGCGGTGCCACAGTCCGCCACTGGGGCAAGCGGGGGCGTGGGCTAGGCTGCCGGCGCCCGGGTGCTGACGACGAGGCCGGCCAGCACCAGCGCGATGGCTGCCAGCAGCGCCGGTGACGGCAGGCGCTGCTGCAAGACCAGCTCCAGCAGCGCGGCAGTCACGGGCCCCAGGGCCTGGAAGGCAATCACCAGCGATGCCTCCAGGCGGCCCAGCGCCCACAGCAGGCAAAAATAGCCCAGCCCGCTCGACAGGCCGATGAACAGCATGTGGCCCCATTGCGGCGCCGAAAACACCGGCCACAGCGGCTGTCCCTGCCAGCTGCAGTACAGCGCCAGAAACAGCACTGCAGCGGCCATCGCCAGGCTGCTGGTGGGCAGCGCCGGGTAGCGCCGCATATAGGGACCGTAGAGGATGCTGGTGGCCGCGCCCACCAGGGTGGCCGCCAGCAACGCGGCCATGCCGGAGCCGGCCCGCAGGTCCAGGCCACCCGCTGCGCTCCCGCCCCCCGTCAGCAGCACCGCGACGCCGCCCACCGCCAGTGCCAGGCCTGCCAGCCTGCGGGTGCTGAAGGCCTCGCGCCTTGACAGCGCTGCCAGGCACCAGGTGAACAAGGGCATGGTCGCAAACACCAGTGCGCAAGTGGAGGCGGGCAGCCGCGCCAGCGCATGGTTGAGCAGCAGGATCAGCACAGCAAACTGGGCCACGCCCAGCAACGCAATGGCCAGCGCATCGCCGGCGCGGTAGCGCGGCCAGGTGACGAACAGCGCCGGGCCGGCGAGGATGGCCAGCCCGATCGCATAGCGCAAGAATGCCAGGCTGGCTGGCGATGCGGCGGGCGATAGCACGCTGGTGGAGACCATGGCCGCGCCCACCAGCATGCCCGTGGTGGCGGCCGCCCACAGCGCGGGATGGCGGGCCTGCATCGCCCGCCTAGGCGCCGTGCAGGCGGCGGCTGAACTGCTGCTCCACCACGGTCGAGCCCCATTGCTGGCCGGCTTCTTCATGCACCAGCACAAAACCCAGCGATTCGTAGAGCCTGCGCGCCGCGTCCAGCCCCTGGAAGGTCCACAGTTCGGTGCTGGCAAAGCCGCGCTGGTCGCAAAAGGCGAGCGCCTGCGTCAGCAGCTGGCGGCCTACGCCGCCGCCACGGCAGCCGTCATCGAGAATGAACCAGCGCAGATGCGCCTGGTTGTTGCCCAGGTCCTGGCCGTCAATGGCGACCGAGCCGACGATGCGTTCGTTCTGCACGGCGGTCCAGATCTGGTTGCAGGGCTCGCCCAGGCGGCCGCTGAATTCGGCAAGGCCCGAGGCCACCTTGCTTTCGAAGAAAGCGCCAAAGCCCCAGTGCCGGGCATAGAAAACCGCATGCATCTCCGCAATGCGGCCGATCGCACCGGCGCGGTAGCCGCTGTGGATCTGGATGCTGTGGGTGGCTGCGCTGGCGGAGCTGGCCTGGCCTGCCGCACTGCCCAGCCGGTGCGCCTGCAAGGCCTGGGCATAGGCGGTCAGGCCCTGCGCCACCGCCTGCTGCAGCGAGGGGTTGAGCTGCGCCAGCGCGCTGCGCACCTGCATTTGCCCGTAGGCGTGTATGCCCGCTGCCGTGCGTTGGCCTTGCGCTGACAGCTGCAATTGCTTGGCGCGTGCATCGTCAGTGCAGGGCTGCTCCTGCAGCTCGCCGTTGGCGACGAGCTTGGCGACCATGCGGCTGACGCTGGATTTGTCCAGCCCCAGAAAATCCGCCAATTGGGCGGCGGTGACGGTGCCATGCGCATCGATTTCCAGCAACGCATGGACCGCAGACGCCGAGTAGGGCGTGGCCGCCAAGGTGTTGGCCATAAAGCCCAGCTCCCGCACCATTGTGCGGGAGGCGCTGCGGATGTCGTTGACCAGGGGGGTGTCGGCTGTCATGCGGCTCTCCAGTAGTTGGTTGCAATATACATCCATATGGTTGTATGGTGCAACTTTTTGGAGGGTGTGTCTACCTCACCCCGCATCTACCGCGCTCAGGCTGCATCCAGCCGGTAGCTGGACACGGCCAGCCCACCCATGAAGGCATCCTCATGGTAGATGCGCACGGCGCGGTCGGCCTCGGCGGCACCGACGGCCACCATCAGCGGCAGCAAATGTTCCTCGCGCGGGTGGGCAATGCGGGCCGCTGGGGCGTCCTCCCAATCCAGCAGGCGCTGGCTGCGGCTGGCACTGTCCACCTGCAGCATGGTCTCGGCCAGCCAGTCATCAAAGGCCTTGGAGGGCACCCTGGCCTGCGGCCCAAAGGCGCGCAGGTTGTGGTACGACAGGCCGCTGCCGATGATCAGCACCTCCTCATCGCGCAAGGCAGCCAGCGCGCGGCCCAGCGCCAGGTGTTCCGCGGGGTCCAGGCCCCGGCGCAGCGACAGCTGCACCACCGGCACCTGGGCCTCGGGGTAGATCGAGGCCATCGGTGAGAACATGCCGTGGTCATAGCCGCGCTCGGCGTCCTGCTGCACGGCCATGCCGGCCTGGGCCAACAGGCCCGCCACACGCTCGGCCAATGCTGGCGATCCTGGTGAACGGTAGTGGATCTGGTAGGTGTGGGCCGGAAAGCCGCCGTAGTCATAGATCATGCCGGGCTGGGGCGTGGACTGCACGGTAAAGCTATCGGCCTCCCAGTGGGCTGACACCATCAGGATGGCGCGCGGTGTGCGGCCGATCTGGCGCGGAATATCGGCCAGCGAGGCGGCCAGCTGCGCATAGTAGTCATGCATCTCGGGCATCCAGGGCCAGGGGCCGCCGCCGTGCGAGATGAAGTACACGGGCAGGCGGCTGCCGCTGGTGGTGATATTGGTGCTGGCGGGGCCGGTGTGGGTGGTCGTAGTCATATGGAAAACTCCTTGACTCCACTGTAGTAGCTGCCCAAAAGGAAACCAAGTAGCTAAAATGCAGTGGTTGATTTCCTATTGAGAAACTATGGACCAGCTCACCAGCATGCAGGTGTTCCAGGCGGTCGTGGACAACGGCAGCTTTGCCCAGGCCGGCGAGCGCCTGGGCATTTCGGCGCCGATGGTGAGCAAGCATGTGGCCCAGCTGGAGCAGCGCCTCGGTGCGCGCCTGCTCAACCGCAGCAGCCGCCATGTCAGCCTGACCGAAGCGGGCCAGCGCTGGTATGCGCAAAGCCGCCTGGCTTTGGAGATGCTCGATGCCGCCGCCCAGGAGATCGGTCAGCACAACCAGGCCCCCAGCGGCCAGCTCAAGATCAGCGCGCCGGTCTGGTGTGCCACGCCGCAGATGGCGCGCATCCTGGCGCGCTACCGCGCCCGTTATCCGCAGGTGCTGGTCGACATCCACCTGGACAACCACAAGATCGACCTGGCCACCGCCGGCTACGACATGGCCTTGCGGGCCTCGTCCGACCCCGCGCCGCATCTGATTGCCCGCCCGCTGTGCCAGGTGCCCTTCTACCTGGTGGCCAGCCCCGCTTACCTGGCGCAGGCGGGTTCGCCCCAGCAGCCTGCCGACCTGGCCCAGCATGCTGCGGTGCTGCCCAGTTATGTGTCGCTCAGCCCCCTGCAGTTGAGCCAGCCCGGGGGCCGCAGCGCGCCGCTGCATGTGCAACCGGCCCTGCTGTCCGATGATTCCAACCTCAGCCTGCATGCGGTGCGCGCCGGCATGGGCCTGGGTTTCCTGCCCTCGTGGCTGGTGGAGGACGATCTGCGCAGCGGCCAGCTCCAGCGGGTGCTGCCGCAGTGGGATGCGCTGACCGTAACCCTGTATGCGATCTACACCAGCCGGCGCTACCTGGCGCCCAAGGTACGCAGCTTTATCGATTGCCTGTCGCAGGCGTTGGGTGGTGCGGGCAGCGGCGCAGCCGACTAGCTGGCGCGGCGGAAGGTGAGGTTGATTCTTTGCCCGTCCAGCAGCGGATGGGCCACGGGGCTGGCCCCCTCCTTGACCGGCATCACCCCGTGGTAGCGCATGCGGTCCACGCCGCCCCAGACCACCACATCGCCATGCTGCAGCGGCAGCTTTTGCGTGGCGTCAGCGCGCTGGTCGCCGCCCCACAGAAAGATGGCGGGCAAGCCCAGTGACACGGACACGATGGGGTGGCGGGCATCACCTTCGTCCTGGTGCAGGGTCAGGCGGGTGCCGACGGTGTAACGGTTGATCAGGCAGGCATTGGGCGCAAAAGGGGGCAGGTCGGCAGCTTCTGCCGCCTGCGCAGCCAGCGCTGCAAAGGCCGGTGGCATCGGCGGCCAGGGTTGGCCGCTCAACGGATCGGTGGCGGTGTAGCGGTAGCCGCGCTGGTCGCTGTACCAGCCGAAATCACCGCAGTTGGTCATCGCCACCTGCATCTGGCGGCCGCCCGGCGTGCGCAAATGCCGAAACGGGGCCCGCTGCATGAGTTCCTGCACCTGGCGGAGCAAGTCATTCTCCCAGCGCAGTGCAAAGCCGCGCAGCACGCAGGCCTGGTGGCCAATGGCAATGCGCTCCCAAGGCATCTGGCCTTCGTCGGCAGGGGGACTGAACAGGTCTTGCATGCCGCCTATTGTGCCGCGCTGCCCTGTGCTGCAGGGTCGGACGGGACGCTGGGCATGGGGCTGGGCGCATCTGTGCACCCCCAAAAAACCGCAGCGCCTGTGGCAGGCGCTGCGGTGGGATGTGGTGGTCGTAGTGGGACTTGAACCTACGACATCAGCATTATGAATGCTGCGCTCTAACCAACTGAGCTATACGACCAACGGGCTCCATTGTAGAGGCGGATGGGCGGCCTGCCGGGCACCTGCTGCGAGTTTTTCAGCCATCAAACAGAGGCGGCAAAGAGAAAAGCCGCAGTGATTGTGCAATCACTGCGGCTTGTAACCTGGTGGTCGTAGTGGGACTTGAACCTACGACATCAGCATTATGAATGCTGCGCTCTAACCAACTGAGCTATACGACCGGCAGAACGAAATTATATACCGAAAATTTGGCCTGGCGATCAATGTCACCAGGTTTTGTCAAAATGGGGTGATGGGGCGGGGCCGTTGCCGGGCATACCCAGGCCCGTTGGCCTGGCCTCCACGGCACCGTCACGTCGATCAGCTGTTGCTGAACTGGGCCTGGCGCTTGTTGACGAAGGCGTCCATGCCTTCCTTCTGGTCGTTGGTGGCGAACAGCGCATGGAACAGGCGGCGCTCGAACATCACGCCGTCGTTGAGGCTGCCCTCAAACGCACGGTTCACCGATTCCTTGGCGGCCATCACGGCCAGTTGCGAGAAGCCGCTGATGATGATGGCCGCGCCCAGCGCTTCTTCCATCAGCTTGTCGACGGGCACCACGCGGCTGACCAGGCTGGCACGTTCGGCCTCGTCGGCGTTCATCATGCGGCCGGTGAGGGCCAGGTCCATGGCCTTGGCCTTGCCCACGGCGCGCGGCAGGCGCTGCGTGCCGCCGGCGCCGGGGATGACGCCCAGCTTGATCTCGGGCTGGCCAAAGCGGGCGTTGTCGGCGGCGATGATGAAGTCGCACATCATCGCCAGCTCGCAGCCGCCACCCAGTGCATAGCCACTGACGGCGGCAATCACCGGCTTGCGGATGCTGCGGATCGCCTCCCAGTTGCGGGTGATGTAGTCGCCGCCATAGGCATCGGCAAAGCTGTACTTGGCCATCGCGCCAATGTCGGCACCGGCGGCAAAGGCTTTTTCGCTGCCGGTGATGATCATGCAGCCAATGTTCTTGTCGGCATCAAAGGCTTTGAGCGCCTCACCCAGCTCGTTCATCAGCTGGTCGTTCAGCGCGTTCAGCGCCTTGGGGCGGTTCAGCGTGATGATGCCCACCTTTTCGGCTTCGACGCGCACTTCGATCATTTCATAGGCCACGGTCTGTCTCCTTGGGTTTGTGGGGCAGCAGCGGCCTGCTGGCGCCCGCATGGTCGACAGGCATCCTACACCAAGCAGGCTGTTGCGGCGCAGCAGCCTGCGCAAGATGGCGCGTTTTGGGTGCTGGTGGGCGTGCCGCTACCGGCGATCAGCGCCCGTCCAGCCAAAGGTTGACCAGATTCACATCGGTGACAGCCAAGGTGACGGTATCGCTGTGGCTGGCAGTTTTTGGAGCCTTCTTGCGGCCTTTGCCTGGGGCGCTGGCGGCGCGGGCCGGCAAGGCCAGTGGCAGGCGCAGCAGGCGCTTGTCGCGCGCCACCAGCGCCAGCACCTGCTGGGCGTCACCGGCATACAGCGGCAGGTCGTCGAGCTTGTGCAGGCGCCAGCCGATGCTGTCGGTGCTGGCCTGCAGTGGCTCGATGCCGATCCATTCGTCGCCCGCCATCATGCCGGCGGCCTCGGCCGCGCCGCCGCGCAGCACCACCTTGATGCTGATACCCGCTGCGCCCTCGGCCACCCGCAGGCCCAGCTGCTGGGCAATCTGGGGCTTGTCGGGCTGGCAATCCACGCCATGGGCCTGCAGCAGGGCGGCTACCGGCAGGTCCAGCTTGCCGTGCACCCAGGCGCTGATGTCGGCGGCCCAGCTGCGGCCGGTCAGCCCGTGCAGCACATCGAGCAGGTCCTGCTCGCGCATGGGGCCAGCCTTGCAGCGCCGGTACAGCGCCCGCATCACCGCATCCAGCCCGCTGTGGCCTGCACGGCGCAGGCTCAGGTCCAGGCACAGCGCCACCAGCGATCCCTTGGTGTAGTAGCTGACGGTCGCGTTGGGCGTGTTCTCGTCCTGGCGGTAGTACTTGACCCAGGCGTCAAAGCTCGACTCGGCCACGCTTTGCACATGCCGGCCCGGCGTCTGCAGGACCTGGTTCAAGGTCTTGTTGAGCAGCTTGAGGTACTGCGCGTTGTCCAGCAGGCCCGCGCGGCGCAGGACCAGGTCGTCGTAGTAGCTGGTGAAGCCTTCGAAGAACCACAGCAGCTCGGTGTAGTTCTCGCGTTCGTAGTCATAGCTGGCCAGCTCCATCGGGCGCAGGCGCTTGACGTTCCAGGTGTGGAAATACTCATGGCTGATCAGGCCCAGCAGGGTGATGTAGCCACTGCTGGGCTGGGCCTCGCCCTTGCGGGGCAGGTCGCGCCGGCTGCAGATCAGGGCGGTGGAGTTCTTGTGTTCCAGGCCGCCATAGTTGTCGTCCATGGCGTTGAGCATGAACACATAGCGCTCGAAGGGCGGCTTGCCCCGGGGATGCCAGAGGCGGATTTCGGTCTCGCAGATCTTTTGCGTGTCGGCCACCAGGCGCGCGCCATCAAAGCTGGGCGGTGCACCGGCTACGACAAAGCGGTGCGCCACGCCGTGGGCACTGAACTCGGCGCTCCAGAACGCCCCCATCTCGACCGGGCAGTCCACCAGCTCGTCGTAGCTGCTGGCGTGGTAGCGGCCAAAGCCCTGGGGGTTGGTCTGCGCGGCCATCAGGCCGGTGGCCACCTGCCAATGGGGCTGCTGGGCCGGCGGCTCGATGTGCAGCACCTGCAGCAGCGGCTCGCTGCCATGCACACGCAAAAACACGCTGGTGCCATTGAAAAAACCGCGCTGGCTGTCGAGCCAGGCGGTGCGCACCGAGCTGTCGTAGGCGCAGATCTGGTAGCTCAGGGTCAGCGGCCCGGCCGCGCTGCTGTCCATCACCCAGGTGTTTTTGTTCTGCTGCTGGACGTCGACCAGCTGCCCGCCCTGGCTGGCACTCAGGCCCTGCAGCGATTTGGAGAACTCACGCACGAGGTAGCTGCCGGGGATCCAGACCGGCAGCGACACGGTCTGCATCGCCTTGGGCCGGGGGATATTGAGCACCACCTGGTAGAGGTGGGCATGCAGATCGATGGGCGTGATGGTGTACTGGATGGCGTGCGGTGCCAGGGCGGGTGCGCTTTGGGTCATAGCCTGCAAGCGTAGCCCCAATTGCATGGGCGCGTGCCGACCCAGGAATTCACCGGCGCAAAAAAAGGCCCCGAAGGGCCTGAGGAAAGAGGGGCAACGCGCCTGGTTTACTTGACCGCCTTGAGGCGCTTTTCCAGGTCGTCCGAGCCGATGGCGCCCGGCACGCGCGAGCCGTCCGCAAAGAAGATCGTGGGCGTGCCGGTGATCTTGTACTTGCGGCCAAATTCCATATTGCGCTGCAGGGCGGTCACGTCGCAGCTCGACGGAGCGGCGGGCGCATCCGTGCCCTTGAGCATGTGGCTGGCCCATTCCTTGGCCGGGTCCTTGGCGCACCAGATGTTGCGCGACTTCTCGACCGAATCGGGGCTCAGGATCGGGTAGAGGAAGGTGTAGACCGTCACGTCCTTGACGTTTTGCAGGTCTTTCTCGAAGCGCTTGCAGTAGCCGCAGTTGGGGTCTTCAAACACGGCGATCTTGCGCGAGCCATTGCCCTTGACGGTCTTGATCGCGTCCTTCAGGTTGAGGCTGTTGAAATCCACGGCCGTCAGCTTGTTGATGCGGTCTTCGGTCAGGTTGCGGTGCGCCTGGGTGTCGATCAGCTCGCCCTGGATCAGGTAGTTGCCCTTGGCATCGCTGTAGAACAGGTCGGTGCCGACGCGCACCTCATACAGGCCCTGCATCGGGGTGGCACTGACTTCGTCAATCTTTTGCAGCTGGGGGATACGCTCTGCCAGCGCCTTGCGGATCGCGTCTTCTTGCGCACTGGCAGAGAAACTGGCCGCGATGGCAGCACTGGCCAGTACGGTAGAGAGAATTCGCATGGGAAACCTTCTTTGATCTTGATAGTAAAAAGCCAGCGCGCGGGAGGGGCCCCAACGCAGTGAAAGCCGCCTGGCGGTGCACCGATGTCCGTCTGGGCGGGAAGTGTGGCTGAACGCTAAACCCCCGCAACTACTAACATTTTGGTACCGCAAGCGGCTTTTGGCCGAACGACGGTTTGTACCAGATGGGCGCTAAAAGTTCACTCCCATGGCCTGGCGGGTCACCCATGATTTCAGCGGACCGCTGCTTTCAAAGCCGCGCATGCCCCAGTTTCTCAGGCTCTGCAAAGGCGTCTCGGGCCTGGTAAACAATTGTTGAATGCTGTCCATCGCCAAGCCGATGGGGGCCAGGCGCGCCTTGCGCTCACGCTCATAGCGGCGCAGCAGGCGCAGGTCCGACAGGCGGCGCCAGCGCGCATCTTCGCTGGTCAGCAAACGCGCCAGTGCGGCGATATCGGCCATGCCCAGATTCAGGCCTTGGCCGGCCAGCGGGTGCACGGCGTGGGCGCTGTCGCCGGCCAGCACCCAGCTTTGGGCCCGGGCAGTATCTTGCAAGGCGCTGCCCGGCATCGGGCCGCACCACTGGCGCGCCACCGACTGCTGCAGCGGCCAGGCGGCACGCTCGGCGCACACGGTCAGCTGGCCCAGCATACCCTGGCTGGCCGACTCCAGCGCCATCGCCAGGCCTGCATCGTCCAGCGCCTTGACCCCTTCAACCTGGCTGACCGGCAGCGACCACACGACGGCCACCTCATGGCCGCCGGGGCCGCCCAGCGGCAGAAAGGCCAGAATATCGCCAGCGGCAGAAAACCACTGGCGTGCGGCCTGGCCGTGCGGGCGCTCGCAGCGCAGACGTGTAGCGACGGCGGTTTGGTGGTAGGGGATGGTGGTGAATTCCACGCCGAATTCCTCGCGCGTGCGGCTGTGCTTGCCTTCGCAGACCACCGTCAGGCGGGCATCGACCGGGCTGGTCACCGTCTCCACCATCGGCTGGTAGCGCACGGCGGCGGCCAGCTGGGCCTCCAGGGCGGGCACATCGACGATCCAGTTCAGTGCCTCGGTGTGCTGCTGCGCCGCATCAAAATGCACCTCGCCGCCCTGGTCGCCATAGACGTCCATGCGGGTCACCGGGGTGGCGTACTGGGCCTCGGGCCAGCTGCGCACCGATTGCAGCACCTCCCGCGAGAGCTGGTTGAGGGCATAGGCGCGCACATCACCATGGCCGCTGTTGCTGGGCGCCGGGGCGGTATCCACCAGCGCCACGCGCATGCGATCCCGCGCAAGCAACAATGCCAAGCTGCGGCCCACAATGCCCGCGCCACGGATACAAACGTCGAATTCAGAAGCCATAAGCGACCTATTGTAGTGGGGCACTGTGGCAGCGCCGGGCGCCTGTACGACTTGCTGCAGGGGTCAGGCTACCGTTTGGCGCCGCGTAGATGCAACGCAGCCTTTTACTCGTTACAGTGTGGTTTGCCCAGAACCAACCCAGGCGCAGAGCAGCATGGCAAATAGCGATTTTTTTGATGTTACCGGCCATATCGGCCAATTGTGGGTTTTTCCCATCAAATCCTGCGCCGGCATCGCCGTGCAAAGCGCGCGCCTGTTGCCGACGGGCCTGGAGCATGACCGGGCCTTCATGCTGGTCGATGGACGGGGCGACTTCATCTCGCAGCGCGAGATCGCCCGTATGGTGCTGGTGCAACCGGCCATTGCCGATGGCGTGATGACGGTGACTGCTCCGGGCATGGAGCCGCTTGCGGTCGATATGGCTTTTACCGGCCCCGAGCGTGCAGTGCGCGTCTGGGACGACCAGGTTCCGGCCCTGCAGGCGCCCGATGCAGTCAATGCCTGGTTCAGCGCGTTCCTGCAGACCGAATGCTATTTGGTGCGCATGGCGCCCCAGGCGCTGCGGCTGGCCAGCAAGAAATGGACCGGCGGCGCCGACGCCCCCACGCAATTTGCCGATGGCTTTCCAGTGCTGGTGGTCAGCCGGGCCTCGGTCCATGAGCTCAATGAGCGCCTGACCCATGCAGGCGAAGCGCCGGTGGTGGCAGAGCGCTTTCGCGCCAATATTGTGGTCGAGGGCTTCCAGTCCCACGACGAGGACCGTATCGAGAGCCTGTCGGTGCAGCAAGGCGGCCCCGGCAGCCAGCAATGGGCGGATCTGCCACTGGTCAAGCCCTGTGCCCGTTGCCCGATCCCCGATATCGACCCGGCCACGGCTGCGAGCGGCACCAGCGTGACCGACACCTTGCAGACCTACCGCCACGACGACCGCCTGGATGGCGCCGTAACCTTTGGCATGAATGCCTATGTGCCTGCGGGCACCGGTGGGGTGCTGCGGGTGGGTGATGCCGTCGGCGGCGCGCTGCAGTTTGACTGAGCGGCGCAAACAGCACCCTGGATACGTCGTTGCCCCGCCGGCCGCGCCAAGCCTGGCCGCACGCATGTACTGCCTGCGGTTCGATGCCCAGTCGGGGACGCCCGGTCGGGACGCCTAGTCGGGGGCGCCCAGCTGCAACCGCCAACCTGCGGTGTGCGGGGCCGGGTGAGCAGCCCGAAGCCTCCCTGTTAATACGCCTGGATTCGCGACTGCCATGCAGTCCGCTTAAAATGCCGGGTTTGTCCGAAAGAATAGAGAAAGCACTGCCATGAGCCTCAAATGCGGCATCGTCGGTTTGCCCAATGTTGGCAAGTCCACCCTTTTTAATGCGTTGACCAAGGCAGGTATTGCCGCCGAAAACTATCCTTTCTGCACGATCGAACCCAATACCGGTGTCGTGGAAGTGCCCGATCCGCGTCTGGACCAGCTGTCCAAGATAGTAGAGCCCGAGCGCATTGTTCCGGCCATCGTCGAGTTTGTGGACATCGCCGGCCTGGTGGCCGGCGCCTCCAAGGGTGAAGGCCTGGGCAACCAGTTCCTGGCCCATATCCGCGAAACCGACGCCATCGTGAACGTGGTGCGCTGCTTCGAAGACCCGAACGTGATCCACGTGGCCAACAAGGTCGACCCGATTGCCGATATCGAGGTCATCCAGACCGAACTCTGCCTGGCCGATCTGGCCACCGTGGAGAAGGCGCTCAACCGCTACAGCAAGGCGGCGAAGTCGGGCAACGACAAGGAAGCTGCCAAGCTGGTCTCGCTGCTGACCCCCATCCAGGCCGTGCTGGACCAGGGCAAGCCTGCCCGCATCGTGCCCGTGTCCAAGGAAGACGCGCCGCTGCTCAAGCAGTTCTGCCTGATCACCGCCAAGCCCGCAATGTTTGTTGGCAACGTCAGCGAAGACGGCTTTGAAAACAACCCGCTGCTCGACAGCCTGAAGGCCTATGCCGCAGCACAAGGCGCGCCCGTGGTCGCCATCTGCGCCAAGATCGAGGCAGAAATGTCCGAGATGGGCGACGAAGACCGCGACATGTTCTTGCAGGAAATGGGTCTGGAAGAGCCGGGCCTGAACCGCCTGATCCGCGCCGGCTTCTCGCTGCTGGGTCTGCAGACCTACTTCACCGCCGGTGTGAAGGAAGTGCGCGCCTGGACCGTGCCCGTGGGTGCCACCGCGCCCCAGGCGGCAGGCGTCATCCACGGCGACTTCGAGCGGGGCTTTATCCGCGCCCAGACCATCGCCTTTGACGACTTCATCCAGTACAAGGGTGAGCAAGGCGCCAAGGAAGCGGGCAAGATGCGCGCCGAAGGCAAGGAATACATCGTCAAGGATGGCGATGTGCTGAACTTCCTGTTCAACGTCTGACCGTTTCGGCGGCGACCCTGCCCGCAGGCATTCGCTGCGTGCTGGCAGTCATAACCACCAGGCCCGCTGCGTGTCAGCGGGCTTTTTCGTGGGGCGTTGCGGTCATCCGCATGTGGGAGCGGGATGGCAGCGGGATGGCAGAGCAGGGCGGCCAGCCGTTATAAGATAGCCGCTGCTTGCCAGACAGCGGCTCCGTTGGCGGTTGCTGCAAGCGCAGTCCTGTCCACCGATTCTTGAAAGCCCCCATTTGGTGACCCCACCTGCCGCCAATACCAAAACCACTGCTGCGGATGCCTCCCGTGCGCCGAGCGCCGCCGAGCGCGAGCAGCATTCCGTACAGGCCGATCTGGTCGCGGTGCTGGTGGCGGTGACGGGCGGGCAGCCGCGCATACTGACCACCCAGGCCGGTGAGACCCTGCCGGCGGGGCCTTTTACCGCCAACCACCGCTCGCTGCAGGCCAGCCTGCGCGCCTGGGTCGAGACGCAGACCCACCACCCGCTGGGCTTTGTCGAGCAGCTCTACACCTTTGCCGATGGCGACCGCTCGCAGGAGCTGGGCATGCGCGCCATCTCCATCAGCTACCTGGCGTTGACGCGCGAGCTCGACGATGCCGGGCTGGCCCAGCCGGGCTGGCAGGACTGGTACCACTACTTCCCCTGGGAGGACTGGCGCAGCGGCGCGCCCGAGATCCTGGACCAGCGCATTGCGCCTGCGTTGCAGGCCTGGAGTGCGCAGGCAACGGGCAAGGCAGCGGCCAGCGCGCGCTGGGAGCGGGCCCGAGTGAGCTTTGGCCTCGAGGGCAGCGATTGGAACGAAGAGCTGGTGCTGCAGCGCTACGAGCTGCTGTTTGAAGCGGGCCTGGTCGCAGAAGCCTGGCGCGATGGCAGGGCGGTCCCGACAGGCCAGACCTTGCTGGGCACGGCGATGCGCAATGACCACCGCCGCATTCTGGCGACCGGCATGGCGCGGCTGCGCGCCAAGATCAAGTACCGGCCTGTGGTGTTCGAGCTGATGCCCGACAGCTTCTCGCTGCTGCAGCTGCAGCAGACTGTCGAGGCGCTGGCCGGGCGCAGCCTGCACAAGCAGAACTTTCGCCGCCTGATCGAGCAGCAGGCGCTGGTGGAAGAGACCGGCGAGATCAGCAGCCAGGGCGCAGGCCGCCCGGCCAAGCTGTTCCGCTTTCGCCGCAATGTACTGGTGGAACGCGCGCTCGCGGGCAACAAGCTGCCGCTGGCGCGCGGCTGATCGTCCTGATCCGTTCTTGCAGGCCGCAACGGAGGCGGCATCATGGCAGCGTCAGGACTTGACAATATTTATACTCATAATTAGCATAAGTGTGCGCGTGACCGGTTAAGCGCTGGTGCGCCTCTTTTTTTTACCCTTTAAATACTCAAAATGAGCATTAATCAAACTGCGGCGCTGCCGGTTCCTCCTCTGCCTGATGTGATGCTGGAGCCGCTGGTGCGCATGGCCCTGCTGGAAGACCTGGGCCGCGCCGGGGACCTGACGACCGACACCATCGTGCCCGCAGATGCCAGAGACAGCCTGCGTCTGGTGGCACGGCAAGCGGGCGTGCTGGCGGGGCTGGATCTGGCGCGGCTGGCCTTTCATCTGCTGGACAGCGGTCTGGAGTTTGAGCCGCTGTGCGGCGATGGCACGGTGCTGGCGCCGGGCATGGAGATCGCCCGCATCCGCGGCAAGAGCCGGGCAATCCTCACGGCTGAGCGCACGGCGCTGAACTACCTTTGCCATTTGAGTGGTGTCGCCAGCGCCACCTACGCGATCGCCCAGGCCATCCAGCCCTACGGCACGCGGGTGACTTGCACGCGCAAGACCATGCCGGGCCTGCGCGCGCTGCAAAAGTATGCCGTGCGTGTGGGCGGCGGCAGCAACCACCGCTTTGGGTTGGACGATGCCGTGCTGATCAAGGACAACCATATTGCGCTGGCCGGCGATGTGGCCACCGCCGTGGGCCGCGCCCGGGCTGGCGTGGGCCATATGGTCAAGATCGAGCTCGAAGTGGACACGCTCGCGCAGCTTGATGCGGCATTGCAGCTGGGGGTGGATGTGGTGCTGCTGGACAACATGGACCTGGAGACCCTGCGCACGGCCGTGGCCATGTGCCGGGGCAAGGCGGTGACCGAGGCATCGGGCCGCATCACGCCCGAGACCGCGCCGCAAGTGGCCGCCACCGGGGTGGACCAGATCGCCGTCGGCTGGCTCACCCACAGCGCCAAGGTGCTGGACATCGGCCTGGATGCCTGATCCGGCCCTCTACCACCCGCGCGCCCTGCATATTCTGGAAGGAGGCCTGTGATGCCCCGCGTTCTCCAACGCTTCTCCTGGTGGTGGCTTGCCGCCGCCGCTGCGGCCTGCATGGCTGCCGGCCTGTGGCTGGGCGGCAGCAGCATGGCGGCAGCCCGCTTTGACAAGCCCATGACCATCGTGGTGACCTTTCCGCCGGGCGGCGGCACCGACTTGCTGGCGCGCAAACTGGGGGCCGCGTTGCAGCAGCGCACGGGCCAGACCGTGGTCGTGGAAAACCGCCCCGGTGCCAGCGGCAATATTGGCGCGCGCCATGTGGCGGAGGCGGCAGGCGATGGCAGCAGCTGGCTGATGGTGAACAGCTCGTTCGCGATCAACCCCGCCGTTTACCGCCAGCTGGATTTTGACCCGCTGCGCGATTTCAAGGCCGTGTTCAATGTGGGCACGATTGCCTCGGTGCTGGTGGTGCCGCAGGCCAGCGAATTGCACACCCTGGCCGATGTGCGCGCCTCGGCGCCCTTGCAACCGCTGCCCTTTGCCTCGTGCGGCAATGGCACGCCGCAGCACCTGGCCGGCGAGATGCTGGCCCAGGCCGCGCAGCTGCATTGGCAGCATGTGCCCTACAAGGGCTGCGGGCCGGCCATCACCGCCGTGGCGGCCGGCCAGGTCGCCATGGGCATGGTCACCGCCAGCAGCGCTGCGCCGCTGATCGAGGCCGGCCGCGTGCGCGCCATTGCCGTCACGGCCCCTCAGCGCCTGGCGCAATGGCCGCAGGTCGCCACCGTGGCCGAACAAGGTGCGGCCGGATTCAGCGTCGAGCAGTGGCATGGCCTGCTGGCGCCCGCTGCCACCAGCGATGCGGTGGTGCAGCGCATGCATGCGCTGCTGGCGCAGATCCTCGCCGAGCCGGCGATGCAGCAGTGGCTGCGCGATCAAGGCTATATGCCGCTGCAGCAAAGTGCGGCCGAGTTTGGGCAGGTGATCGCCAGCGATATCGACCGCTATGCCGCCGTGGCGCAGCAGCTGGGCTTGCGGGTGGATTAGGCAGCGCTGAAAACCGCGCGTGCCTTCAAGAGGGCCAGAAATGCAAAATCGTGGCCGTCATCACCAGGTAGCGCAAAAACTTGCCGATCGCCATGTAGAACACGCAGGGCCAGAACGGCAGGCGCAGCCAGCCGGCCACGGCGCACAGCGGATCGCCGACGATGGGCAGCCAGCTGAGCAAACAGGCCTTGGCGCCGAACTTGCGCAGCCAGATGCGGGCCATGCGCTGGTGGCGGCTTTGCTTGTTGGGGGGTGCCGTGGGGATGAGGGGATTGGTCGGCGCGGCCGCATCAGTGGCATGGCGCAGTCGGCGGGCCTTGTACCAGGCGGTACGGGCGAGCGCGCCGGTCCACCAGCTGATCGCACCGCCCAGTGTGTTGCCGGCTGTCGCCACCAGAATGGCCTGCCAGAACAGGTCCGGATTCAGATGTAGCAGGCCGGCCACAGCGGGCTCGGACCCGAGCGGCAGCAACGTGGCCGAGATCAGGGCCACGACAAAGACCGTGCTGAGCCCGAACTGCGGCAGGGCCAGCCATGTCAGCAACTGTTGAATCCACGCTTCCATGGCTGCCAGTGTAGCGGCTGGTGCCGGCCTGCCAGCGGCGCAGCGGGCCACTGCCGTGTCAGCCAAGAGGCCGAAAAATACCTGCTGCACAAGCCCTGGCGCCGGCAGGGTCGGACGGCCCGCCGGGCCATTCAGGGCGCGCCCATGCGGGTCGCCAGCGCCCGCCCGCAGGCCCGATTTATGGGCATTCCCAAATGTCAAGCGGGTAGATTGGATGTTTGCTACTTTTTTAAGCAGTACAATCTGCCCCTTCCCCTCACCACAACAGACAGCACTTCGGTGGCGAAGTGCTCGCTTTTTGCATTCCATGTCCGTCCGCATCGGTCCCTATACTCTGGCCAACAATGTGTTTGTGGCGCCCATGGCGGGCGTGACGGACCGGCCTTTTCGCCAGCTGTGCAAGGCGCTGGGGGCGGGGTATGCGGTCAGCGAGATGGTGACCAGCCGCAAGGACCTGTGGGATAGCCTCAAGACCAGCCGCCGCGCCAACCATGCCGGCGAGCCCGGCCCGATCTCTGTGCAGATCGCCGGCACCGATGCGCCGATGATGGCCGAGGCGGCGGTCTACAACATTGAGCGCGGTGCGCAGATCATCGACATCAACATGGGTTGCCCGGCCAAGAAAGTCTGCAACAAATGGGCAGGCTCGGCGCTGATGCAGAACGAGCCGCTGGCGGTCGAGATTGCCGCTGCGGTGGTGGAGGCCGCGGCGCCCCATGGCGTGCCGGTGACGCTGAAGATGCGCACCGGCTGGAGCGACGACCACAAGAATGCCGTGCAGCTGGCGCGCCAGTTCGAACAGGCGGGCATCCAGATGCTCACCGTGCATGGCCGCACGCGCGAGCAGGGCTACCGGGGCCTGGCCGAGTACGACACGATCCGTGCCGTCAAGCAGGCGGTGTCGGTTCCAGTGGTTGCCAATGGCGATATCACGAGCCCGGCCAAGGCCCGCGATGTGCTGGCCTTCACCGGTGCGGATGCGGTGATGGTGGGGAGGGCGGCCCAGGGCCGCCCCTGGATTTTTCGCGAGATCGTGCATTTTCTGCAGACCGGCGAATTGCTCGCACCTCCGCTGGTGGCCGAGCTGCGCCGCCATCTGCTCGAACACCTGCAGGACCACTATGCGCTGTACGGCGAGAGCACCGGCGTGCGCTCGGCGCGCAAGCACATTGCCTGGTATGTGCGCGATCTGCCGGGGGGCGATGCGTTCAGGCGCGAGATGAATGTGATTGAAAACAGTGCGGCGCAATGGCAGGCCGTAGCCGATTATCTGGGGGCCCTGGGGCAACAGATGGACCGGCTGCCTGGCATCGCGGCAGCACCAGAGGCCAGCGGGAGTGCGATGGCCCCAGCAACAACAATGAGTGATGACCTTGTATGAGTAAGACGACGATTGAGCAGTCCGTGCGGGACAGCCTGCAGACCTATTTTCAGGACCTGGAAGGCGAGGTGCCGGACCGCGTGTACGAGATGGTAGTGCGCATGGTGGAGCGCCCGATGCTGGAAGTGGTCATGAACCACGCCGACAACAACCAGTCACGGGCCGCCGAGTGGCTGGGCCTGAACCGCAACACGCTGCGCAAGAAGCTGGTCGAGCACAAGATGCTCTGACCCGCGCCCTGATTTCAGTGCTGCTTGCGCCCGCTGCGCAAGCGGCACAAGCCTGTTTCCATTCTTGAAGTGATTGACATGAAAGCCCTGATTTCCGTTTCCGACAAAACCGGTATTGTCGAATTTGCCCAGGCCCTGCATGCGCTGGGCGTGCAGCTGCTGTCGACCGGCGGCACCGCCAAGCTGCTGGCCGACAAGGGCCTGCCTGTGACCGAGGTGGCCGAGGTCACCCGCTTCCCCGAAATGCTGGATGGCCGCGTCAAGACCCTGCACCCGATGGTGCATGGCGGCCTGCTGGCCCGCCGCGACCTGCCCGAGCACATGGCTGCACTGAAGGAACACGGCATCGAGACCATCGACCTGCTGGTGGTCAACCTCTACCCGTTTGAAGCGACCGTGGCCAAGGCCGGCTGCACGCTGGCCGATGCGATCGAGAACATCGACATTGGCGGCCCGGCAATGGTGCGCTCCGCCGCCAAGAACTGGAAGGATGTCGGTGTGATCACCGCCGCCGACCAGTACGACGCCGTGCTCGCCGAGCTCAAGGCCGGCGGCAAGCTGTCCAACAAGCTTCGCTTTGCCCTGTCGGTGGCGGCATTCAACCGCATCAGCCAGTACGACGGCGCGATCAGCAACTACCTGTCGTCGGTCACGTTCGAAGACGAAAAGCTGTCCGAGGAATACGTGCCCGAGCGTGCCGCCTTCCCCGGCCAGAGCAACAGCCAGTTCATCAAGATCCAGGACCTGCGCTATGGCGAAAACAGCCACCAGCAAGCTGCCTGGTACCGCGATCTGTACCCCGCACCCGGCTCGCTGGCTACGGGCGTGCAGCTGCAAGGCAAGGAGCTGAGCTACAACAACATCGCCGATGCCGATGCCGCCTGGGAATGCGTCAAGAGCTTCGAGGTGCCGGCCTGCGTCATCGTCAAGCACGCCAACCCCTGCGGTGTTGCCGTGGGTGCCGATGCGTTGGAATCCTACTCCAAGGCTTTCCAGACCGACCCGACCAGCGCCTTTGGCGGCATCATCGCCTTCAACCGCGCCGTGGACAAGGCAGCGGCAGAGGCTGTATCCAAGCAGTTCGTCGAAGTGCTGATGGCCCCCGACTTCAGCGCCGAGGCGCTGGAGATCTTCAAGTCCAAGGTCAATGTGCGCCTGATGAAGATTGCACTGCCCGCTGGCGGCAACAGCGACTGGGAGCAGGGCCGCAACGCCATTGAGTCCAAGCGCGTGGGCTCAGGCATCCTGCTGCAATCGGCCGACAACCATGAGTTGCAACTGGCGGATCTGAAGGTCGTGACCGTCAAGCAGCCCACCCCGCAGGAACTGCAGGACCTGCTGTTCGCGTGGAAGGTGGCCAAGTTCGTCAAGTCCAATGCCATCGTGTTCTGCAAGAACGGCATGACCATGGGCGTGGGCGCGGGCCAGATGTCGCGCCTGGATTCGGCCCGTATCGCATCGATCAAGGCGGAAGCGGCCAAGCTGTCGCTGCAGAACACCGTGGTGGCGTCGGATGCCTTCTTCCCCTTCCGCGACGGCCTGGATGTGGTGGTCGATGCCGGCGCCACCTGCGTGGCCCAGCCTGGTGGCTCGATGCGCGACCAGGAAGTGATCGCTGCCGCCGACGAGCGCGGCGTGGCGATGGTATTTACTGGCGTGCGCCACTTCCGCCATTGATGGCAAGGCGGTACCCGCCAGGGTGCTGCCACCGCTGGCTGCAGGCCGACCCGGCCTGCAGCCCCGATACGCCGGCCATCTTCGGGTTCGCCGGCTTGTTTTCTGCGCCGGGCCCCGGGCCCCTTCCACCATGAGCGAACCACAGCACCAAGACCCGCCTCCCGCCTCCGATCCGGACAGTGACCCGCCGCGCCGCTCGCGCTGGCTGGGTGTGCTGATCGTTGCATTTGCGCTGGTGGTGGGCCTGGGCATGTTCAATATCGGGCGCCTGATCATCCGGCCCAAGCCCGAGGTGACGGCCGCCGACCGCCTGATCGAGGCCAGCCCCCGGCTGCAGCAGGGCCGCGAACTGGTCACCCGCAGCAGCGACTGCATGCGCTGCCACACGATGGAGCTGGATGTCGTGGGCCCGGGTTTTCGCAACATCGCCAAGCGCTATGCCGACCGTGACGATGCCGTTCCCTATCTGGCGCGCAAGATCCGTGAGGGAAGCGTCGGCGAGTGGGGCCGTATCGTGATGCCACGCCATCCGCAGGTCACGCAGGAGCAGGCCGAACTGATGGCCGGATGGCTGATGGCCCTGCGCCCCGCCAACGCGCCTGCCGCCAGTCCGCCTTGAGCGCCTGTCGGACCAGCCGCACGAGCCCGCTGCTGCAGCGGGCTTTTTTGTGCCTGGCGGCAATGTCCGTAGACAGGGTCTGGAAAGGCCATGCTTTGTAAAGCAAATCTGCGATACTGCAGCGACATAGACCTGAAGGAGGATGCATGAACTTTCCCGAATACGCCGGACACGGCGGTGGCCTGACCGAGGCGAACAGCCGAGGCCAATTCATCAAGGCGGCCTACAGCCATCTGGCCGTCGCCATCTTGGCTTTTGCCGTGCTGTCGTTTGGCCTGTACGCCAGCGGTGCATCGTTTGCGATGCTCAAGATGCTGGGCGTGAGCAAGTGGGGCTGGCTGGCGGTCATGGGCGCCTTCATGGTGGTCGGATGGCTGGCGACCAATGCCGCCGACAATTCGGAAAGCACCGGCGTGCAGTACCTGGCACTGGGCGGCTTTGTGTTTGCCGAATCGCTGATCTTCGCCCCGATGCTGGCCATGGCCAGCATCATTGCTCCCGGCTCGATCCAGGCGGCCTCGATTGCGACCCTGGCGTTGGTGGCGGGCCTGACCTTCACGGCCTTTACCAGCAAGAGGGACTTCTCCTTCCTGGGCGGCTTCCTGAAGATCGGTGGCCTGGTGGCGATTGGCATCATCCTGGCCGGTGTCGTGTTCGGCTTCAAGCTGGGCATCTGGTTCTCCGGCGCGATGGTGCTGTTTGCCGGCGCTTGCGTGCTGTATGACACCTCGCAGATCATGCGCCACTACCCGGCAGACCGCCCCGCTGGCGCGGCCCTGCACCTGTTCGCATCGGTGGCCCTGCTGTTCTGGTACGTGCTGCGCCTGATCATGCAACTGGGTGGCAGCGACGACTGATCGCCTGGGACAGACAACAAAAAACCTCGGCATGCCGAGGTTTTTTTATGCCCGCCAGAGACGGGGGGCCAGGCAGCGAAGGGCGCTTACAAGGTCTTGAAGACGTCGCGGGCTGCTTCGATCGTCGCCTGGATGTCGGCATCGGTATGGGCGCTGCTGACAAAGCCCGCTTCGTACAGCGCCGGCGCAAAGTAGTGGCCGCGCGCGAGCATGCCGTGGAAGAACTTGTTGAACAGCGGCTTGTCGCTCTTCATCACCGCTTCGTAGTCGCTGGGCAGCTCGGGCAGCAGGAAGAAGCCGAACAGGCCGCCCTGGTGGTCCACGCTGAAGGGAACGCCTGCGGCATCGGCCTCGGCCTTGAGGCCGGCCATCAGCTGGCCGGTCTTCGCATGCAGCGCTTCATGGAAGCCCGGCTGGCTGATCAGCGACAGGGTCTGCAGACCACAGGCCGTGGCAATCGGGTTGCCCGACAAGGTGCCGGCCTGGTAGACCGGGCCCAGCGGCGAGAGCTTTTCCATGATCTCGCGGCGCGCGCCAAAGGCGGCCATCGGCATGCCGCCGCCAATCACCTTGCCCAGCACGGTGATGTCGGGCTTGAAGCCGGGGATCTGCTGCGCATACAGGCTTTGCGCGCTGCCCAGTGCGACACGGAAACCGGTCATCACCTCGTCGTAGATCAGCAAGGCGCCATGTTCCTGGGTCAGCTCGCTGATGCGGCGGGTAAAGGCGGTGCTGGCGCGCACAAAGTTCATGTTGCCGGCAATCGGCTCCATGATCACGCAGGCGATCTGGCCGTCGTACTTGGCAAAGGCTTCTTCGAGCTGGCCGATGTCGTTGTATTCCAGAACGATGGTGTCCTGCACCACCTGGGCGGGCACCCCTGCCGAAGACGAGGCGCCAAAGGTCGCCAGGCCCGAGCCAGCCTTGACCAGCAGCGCATCGGCATGGCCGTGGTAGCAGCCGTTGAACTTGATGATCTTGTTGCGGCCGGTATAGCCGCGCGCCAGGCGAATCGCGCTCATGCCCGCCTCGGTGCCGGAACTGACCAGGCGCACCATGTCCATCGACGGCATGAGCTTCAGGATGGCTTCAGACAGTGCGATCTCGCGCTCGGTGGGAGCACCGAAGGAAAAGCCTTCGAGCAGCGCAGCCTGCACGGCGCTCAGCACCTGCGGGTGGCCATGGCCCAGGATCATCGGACCCCAGGAGCCGATGTAGTCCACATAGCGTTTGTCATTGGCATCAAACAGGTGCGCGCCTTGCGCGCGGGCGATGAAGGCCGGCGTGCCGCCTACGGCATTGAAAGCCCGCACGGGCGAATTCACGCCGCCGGGGATCACCTGGCGGGCACGTTCAAACAATTGGGCGTTTTTATCCATCGTCATAAGGGCTCACATCTACTCTGGCCTTGGATTGTCGGCCAAGCGGGTGCCTGGGGCTGTCAATCCGGTATTCACTGCACTGGAACAGGCAGGCTTTGAACTCAGAGCGGGCGGGTGTGGAGCGCGTCGCCCTCATCCCCATCCGCGCTGCCGTCATCTACTACGTCCTCGTCATCGGCATGCACCCAGAAGAGACGGTCAGGCACGGTCTTGCCCATGCCGGGGCGCAAGCCTCCCTCCAGGCATTTGTCGAGGTAGGTCATTGCTTCGGCGGTCGCGTCGCTCAGCGGCACCTCGGTGGCCAGCAAGGCTGTGAGCGCTGCGCTCAAGGTGTCGCCTGCGCCGATGTACTCGGTCTCGAAAAGCTCGAACTCGCCGCTGCCGTACACGGTGTCGGCCGAGGCGAGAACGTTTTCCACATGCTGGTCATGGGCGGGGATGCCGGTCACCAGTACAAAGGGCACACCATGGTCGGCGGCGGCCTTGGCCAGGTCACGGGGGCTGGGGCGGTGCTCGGAGGTGCGGTCGGGCAGCAACCAGCGCCACAGCAGGCCATAGGCACCGACCAGCACCGTCACCTGGGGCAGCAGCAACTCCTGGTACGCGTCGAGGTAGTCGTCGATCAGCTCGCTGTCCCACCAGGCCATGCCGGCGACATAGGCGACGACCGGTACATCGGGGTAGTCATTGGTTACTTCCGCACACACGCGTACATTTTCAATCGATCCCAGAAAGCCCAGTTTGATCGCGCGGATGGGAATGTCCTGCAATACGGTCTGCGCCTGTTGCTGAACTGCATCATCGGACAGCGCATAAAAGTCGATGGTGTCGAGCGTATCGCGGATCAACGCACCCGTGACGACGGTGCAGGGGTGTCCTCCCATCGACGCTACGGCCAGCGCATCGGCGTTGGTGCCGCCTGCGCCGCTGGGGTCATTGGCGTTGATGCAGAGGATGCTGGCGGTATCAATCGTCGCGGCCAACGTGCTTTCACTCGGGCTGGATTCTGGCTGGTTTGTCAAGGAGGATGTCATAGGTCAACGAGATAAAGCACATTGATGCAGGAATCACCGTTAAATCTGTGTTGAAAAGCTACAATCGTTGCATTCTATGTAAAGCCTCTGTAAGCTTTTCAAAATTAGGAGCAGGGACGACGGATGCAGTGTACGCGCTGTGGTGCAAAATGCACCTCCAGCACATGCGGATTCGTCGAAGAAAAATTGCCATAGGGCGTATGTGTTCAATGCAAACGGGTGGGAGGGGCTATGTCAGCCTTGGCTGCCGCGTGCATTCGCATTTCATGACATGCAATGAGGAGGGTGGCCGGTGACAGTTTCCGCAGACAACTTCAAGGTATTGGTGGTTGACGATAGCAATACCATTCGCAGAAGTGCTGAGATTTTTCTGAAGCAAGGCGGCTACGAGGTGCTGCTCGCTGAAGACGGCTTCGATGCCCTCTCCAAAATCAACGATTTCAAGCCGGACATGGTGTTTTGCGACATCCTGATGCCCAAACTGGACGGCTACCAAACCTGCGCCATCGTCAAGCGCAATGATGCTTTCGCATCTACACCCGTGGTCATGTTGTCGTCCAAGGACGGCGTTTTCGACAAGGCCCGGGGACGCATGGTGGGATGTGAAGACTACCTCACCAAGCCATTTACCAAAGATCAATTACTGGAAACCGTCGGACGTTTCGTTGCCGAACGTTAAGGAGGGGTCGTGCCTATTCAAAAAGTTCTTATCGTTGATGACTCAAAAACCGAATTGATGTTTTTGAGCGATCTGCTTGTACGCCAGGGTATGGTGGTGCGCACTGCGCAAAATTCGGACGAGGCGATGCTGCGCCTGGCGGAAGACCGGCCCGACCTGATCCTGATGGACGTCGTGATGCCCGGGCAGAACGGCTTTCAGCTGACCCGCCTGATCACCCGCAGCCCGGAGTATGCGGATATCCCGATCATCATGTGCACCAGCAAGAACCAGGAAACCGACCGGGTCTGGGGCATGCGCCAGGGCGCACGTGGCTATGTGACCAAACCGGTGGATCCGGCCGAACTCAAGGCCAAGATCGAGGCACTGGGATAAGGCATGGCACAGCGCGAAGACTTGCGAGAGCTGCAAACCCGGCTGGCCGATCGTCTGAGCCAGGCACGCAACCAGACGGCGGTCGGTGCCTCGTGGCTGGCAGTCAAGATCAGTGGCCGGAACTTTCTGCTGCCTTTGAGCCAGTCCGGCGAAGTGCTGGGCTGGAGCGGGGTGGAGCCTGTGCCCTACACCAAACCCTGGATGCTCGGTGTGACCAGCATCCGGGGTATTTTGTTGACGGTGGTGGATCTGGCCCGCATGCTGGGCCTGCCTGTCGCACGCAGCGAACAGGTGTTTGCCGGGGCTTCGGTCGTCGCGCTCAACCCCATGATGGGCGTCAATGCCGCCCTGTTTGTCGAGCAGCTGGAAGGCTTGCGCGGCAGCAATGACTTCGCGCATTCCAAAGACAAACCGGCCGATGCGCCGGAATTTTTTGGTGCGCTCTATACATCCGCCAGTGGCGAGCAGTGGCAGGAACTCAACCTGCAGCTGCTGGCCAATGCGCCCGATTTTCTCGATATCACGGTTTAGTGCGGGGCTTCCGCGGCTTCATCCCTTTCGGTATTTGTATGTTCAACAAACTATTCAAACGCAAAGAAGACGTGGCAGACCCAGGCGTCAGCATCTTCCCAGATGGTGACCAGGTGATGCTCTCCGAAGGCTCGACCGGTGACGGCGTGTCCCCCGCCAAGACGGCGGCCAATGTATCCGGCGCTGCGGTGCAGGACGATTACATGGCCCAGCTGGTCGAGGGCGAGACCGCCGCCGACGATCTGGTGACGCTGCCGGTGCTGGGTGCGGCACCGGCTGCCAAACACCAAAAGACCCTGCTGACCATCGTCATCGTGGGTCTGGTGGTGTTCTTTGCGCTGGCGGTGTGGGCGATCTTGCAGTCGCGCACGACAGGCGGCCAACTGGCAGCCACCGGCCAGGCATTGACCCAGTCGCAGCGTCTGGCCAAATCGGTGGGTCAGGCGGTCAACGGCAATGAGCAGGCATTTGCCGAAGTGGCAGAAGCCTCGTCGATTCTGAAGAAAAACATCGATGGCCTGAACTCCGGCTCGGAAGACCCGGCCATCAAGGCGCTGGGCAGTTCCTACGCCGAGGTGCTGGCGCCGCTGGTGGAAGCCTCGGACCGCACCGCGAGCAAGAGCGATGCCGTGGTCAAGCAAAAAGCCTCGCTGGTCGCGATGAACAAGGACTTGCAGGCGATTCACAAGAACACGCAGACCCTGCTCGAGCTGAGCGAGGCGGTGGTCAGCCTGAAGCTCCAGCAAGCGGCTCCGCCCGCTGAAATCGCCGCAGCCAGCCAGCTGGCGATGCTGACCCAGCGTATCGGCAAGTCGGCCAACGACTTCCAGAGCGCCTCGGGTGCCAATGCCGAGGCGGTGTTTCTGCTGGGCAAGGACTTGAACACCTTCAAGGAAATCGTCGCCGGTCTGCTCAACGGCAGCGCTGAGCTGCGCCTGAGCCCCGCCCGCGATGGCGCCGTGCGCGACAAGCTGCAGGAACTCTCGTCCCAGTACGACATCACGTTGAAGGATGGCTCGGCGGTGCTGAGCAACCTCAAGGGCATCTCGGAAGCCCGTGAGGCCGAAGTCTCGATCCAGTCGGCCAGCGATCCGCTGCGCAAGGGCCTGGAAGCACTGCAGGCGGACCTGAACAGCTGGTCCGACCGCATCTGGCTGTACCTGGTGGGCATCGTGCTGGCAGCGTTGCTGGTGGGCCTGGGTGTGTGGGGCCTGGTGCGCCTGCAGCTGGCAGACAGCTTGAACCGCCGCCGCGCTGCAGAATCGCTGCAACAGGAAGCGACCCGCCAGGAGCAGGAGGCCAAGCGTCTCAATGACGCCAACCAGGCTGCCATTTTGCGGCTGATGAACGAGTTGCAGTCCGTCGCTGAAGGGGATCTGACCCAGGAAGCGACCGTGACGGAAGACATCACCGGCGCGATTGCCGACTCGGTGAACTACACGGTGGAAGAGCTGCGCATGCTGGTGGGCAGCGTGCAGAACACGGCGACCCGCGTGGCACAGACCACGTCGACCGTGGACTCCACGTCGACCGAGCTGCTGGCTGCGTCGACCGAGCAACTGCGTGAGATTCGCGAAACCGGCAAGTCGATTCTCGACATGGCGACCCGTATTAACCTCGTGTCGTCACAGGCGCAGGAATCGGCTTCGGTGGCGCGCAAGTCGCTGATGGCGGCCGAGTCGGGCCTGCAGGCGGTGGAAAACGCGATCGGTGGTATGAACTCGATCCGGGACCAGATCCAGGACACCTCCAAGCGCATCAAGCGCCTGGGTGAGTCCTCGCAGGAGATTGGTGAAATTACCGACCTGATCTCGGACATTACCGAACAGACCAATGTGCTGGCATTGAATGCGGCCATTCAAGCGGCTTCCGCCGGTGAAGCCGGCCGCGGCTTCTCGGTGGTGGCCGAGGAAGTGCAGCGTCTGGCTGAACGCTCGGCCGATGCAACGCGTCAGATCTCGGTGCTGGTGAAGGCGATTCAGACCGACACCCAGGACGCGGTGGCCGCTATGGAGCGCTCGACCCAGGGTGTGGTGGAAGGGGCCCGTCTGTCGGACAGCGCCGGTACGGCACTGGCGGAAATTGACCGCGTTTCGCGTGAGCTGGCAGATCTGATTCAGCAGATTTCCCGTTCTGCGTCCGACGAAGCAGTTCAGGCCAACGATGTGGCAGAGAATATCCAGCATATCTTTGCGGTGACGGAGCAGACCAGTGATGGCACCCGTACCACAGCGCAGCAGGTGCGTGAGCTGTCGCAAATGGCCGAGGAACTGCGCCAGTCGGTGTCTCGGTTCAAGATTGCCTGACCCATGCCTGCTGTTTCATTTTGACCCGCAATCGGGGACTGTTGCATGTCTATAGCTATCGAAAATAAAGCGGAAAACGCACAGCCAACAGAAGAGAGGGATCTCGGGCCATTGGCGTGGATCAATGACGAGGTTCGCCGGTCACTGGAATCCACGGTCAAGGCATTGCTTCGTTACAGCCGGGATGTGGAAGCGGCCAAGGTATCGGACCTGGAGGCGATCGACACCACCGGTATCCGCGTGGCCAAGCAGTACCTGCACCAGGTCAAGGGTGCGTTGCAGATGGTGGGTGTGGGCCAGGCGGCCGAGCTGGTGGGCCTGATGGAAGTGGCGGCGCAGCGCTTTGCGGCCAAGCCCCACCTGTGCACCGAGAAATCGGTCGCGCTGATGGAGCGCACGTCGTTTGCGCTGCTGGAGTACCTGAGCCATGTGCTCAAGGGGCGCAACGTCTCCTTCGTAGCGCTGTTTCCGCAGTACAAGGAAATGCAGGCCTTCACCGGTGTGGAGCGTGTCCACCCGGCCGATCTCTGGCAGGGCGACCAGGCGCAACAGGAACCGAAGACGCCGCCAGTGGCCGCACTGCCGCTGGACCGCGGCGCCCGTGAGCGCCTCGATGCGGACATGCTGCAGATCATCAAATCTGCCGACGCGCGTGCAGCGCAGGATTTGACCGCCGTCTGCCTGGGCCTGGCCCAGGGCCAGACGCAACCACCTTTGAAACTGTTCTGGAAGGTGGCCGCAGGCTTCTTCGACGCGCTGGCGTACAAGTTGCTCGACCCCGACCTCTATGTGAAGCGCTCGGCATCGCGGGTCATCATGCAGTTCGCCGCGCATGCCAAGGGTGGCAGCGATGTGGACCAGGGCCTGCAGCATGAGCTGAATTTTTTCTGTGCTGTTGCCCAGGGTCCGGATGAGGCCAAGGCGGCGGTGCTGCAAGCGGTGCGCGTCAGCCTGCAGACCGAGGCGCTGCAAGGCGTCAACTACGGCCAGGAGCGCTTTGGCCTGTATGACCCGGCTGTGCTCGCGCAGGCGCGCAAGCGCCTGGAGTCCGCGGCCGAGCTGTGGTCGTCGCTGGCCGATGGTGACCGCTACAAGATCAAGCCGGTCGCCGACCAGTTCCACCTGATCCGCGAATCGCTCCACAAGCTGCATATTGGTGCCGACGAGCTGGGCGCAGCGCTGGGCCGGGTGACCGAACGCCTGGTGAGCAGCGGCACCCCGCCCTCGACCCCGATGGCGATGGAAGTCGCCACCGCCGTGCTGTACCTGCAGGCCAACCTGGAGTCGCTGGATGTCAAGCCCGCGCTGATGCGAGAGCGTGCTGACCGCCTGGCGCAGCGCCTCGACCATGTGCTGGCCGACCAGCCGCCCGAGCCTCTGGAGACCTGGGTCGAAGAGCTGTACCGCCGCGTCAGCGACCACCAGACCATGGGCAGCGTGGTCGATGAGCTCCACTCCACACTGGCAGAGGCAGAAAAGCACCTCGACCAGTATTTCCGCAACCCCGATGATGTCTCGATGCTGGGCACCGTCACCGGATCGCTGTCGCAGATGCGCGGCGTGCTGTCGGTGCTGGGTCTGGACCAGGCTGTCGCTGCCACGCAGCACCTGCGCCTGGTGGTGGACCAGCTGGCCGCCGGCCAGGTGGCCGACGACGACAAGCCCGTGGTTTTTGAGAAGCTGGGCAACAGCCTGGGCGCGCTGGGCTTTCTGCTCGACATGCTGGGCTACCAGCGCACCTTGGCGCGCAAGCTGTTTGTGTTTGATGCGACCAGTGGCGAGCTGCGCATTGTGATGGGCACCCAAAGGGCCGGCGATGTCGCGCCTGCCCCGGTGGTACCCGCGCCGGCCGCAGCGCCCGATGCGCCCGAGGAACCGGAAGACGATTCCGTCTACTTCGCGCCGACCATTCCGGCGCCCCTGTTCGAGGCCAGCCCGGCCCCGGCGCCCAAGGCGCCTGCGGTGCTCGCACCGGATCTGCAGTTTTTTGCACCTGCCCCGGCACCGGTATCGGCACCAGCACCAGCACCAGCACCAGCACCAGCACCTGTGGCGGCAACCCCGGCGCAGCCGCAGGTCTCCGAGGAGGCACTGGACCAGGAGCTGCTGGACATCTTCTTGGAAGAGGCCCAGTCGGTCGTGCAGACCGGCGGCCAGGCACTGCAATCCCTGCGCCGCGATGCGGCCGATGCCGAGGCGCTGACGACCTTGCGCCGCGCCTTCCACACGCTCAAGGGCAGCTCCCGCATGGTCGGGCTGGTGCAGTATGGCGATGCGGCCTGGTCGATGGAGCAGGTGCTCAACAGCTGGCTGGCAGAACACAAGCCGGCCGATGCGCCGCTGTTGGCGCTGAGCGCCGAGGCACTGACCGGTTTTGGCCGCTGGGCCGAGGACATTGGCGCGCAGCGCCAGTCCACCTGGAACCCGGAGATCTTCCGCATCTCCGCCGATGCCATGCGTCTGGATGGCGTGCACCTGCCCCTGGTGGTGCCTGCCGCGCCTGGCCAGGTGCCGCAGACGGAGCAGTGGCCGCACGGTACCGAGCCTTCGGCGCTGGAGTCCGATACTGCTGCCGCAGCCGACGCTGCAGAAGAAGGGGCCGCGTTGGAGCAGGCCCCGCAAGCGCCTGCTGCCGCACCGGATGCGCCGGCCGAGCCGGCGCCAGCGCTGGCCTGGCCGCTCGACGGCCTCGACCTGGAGCTGGATCCGCCCGCTGGGCTGGAGCCCGAGCCTGCCTTGACCACGCCTTCGGGCCTGGTGCCGCTGGCGATGGCGCCGGAAAGCGCCGAGGAGGTCGATTTCTCGGAGTTTGCCCAGGCGATGGCCAGTGCCGAGGCCAAGGCCCCCGCTGTGCAGGATCCCGAGACGCTGCAGCCGCACGACAGCGCGCTGGACTTTGTATCGATGGACGCAGGCCTGGAATTTGTGGCCGACCTCGAGGCTGCCAAGCTGGAGCCGGCGCCAACCCGCTTGCCGCTGGAGCTTCCATCGCTGGATCTGACCGACGTGCCCGCCTCGCTGGAGCCGGCCACCCCGACTGGATTCGATGCCATCGAGTTCGCGGACACCATGCTGCCCGCGCTCGAAGCGCTGCCCGAGGAGCCGGTGGCCGAGCCCCAGACCTTGCTCGTGGTGCCCGATGATCTGGCGTTCCCCGAGGCGGTTCCGCAGGCGTTGGAAGTGACGGAGCCGGCTGAACTACTGCAGTCGCATCCAGACATCCCGGCAGCGGACCTGAACGAGGCGTTCGTGTCGGCTGCCGAGCAGCAGGCAGCCGAACCCGCGCTGCAGCCCGCCGCTGCCGCAGAGGCTGAGGCAGCGGCCGAGCTACCCGTCCACGCGGAAACGCAGGCCCATCCGGAAGCCCCCGCCGACGTGCAAGCAGAGGCGCTGGCTCCCGTACCTGCGCCGTCTGACACCGAGCCGCCGGCCGATGCTCAGGAGCCGGCCGAGGTGGCCAATGTGCTGGGCGTAAGCCCGGCGCTGTTCAATGTCTATCTTGCTGAAGCCGAGAACTGGTCGCACAACCTGGAGAAGGTGCTGTACGCTTGGGCCCAGGCGCCCAACCGCAATTTCCCCGAAGATGCGATCGCCTACGCCCATTCATTGGCCGGCAGCTCGTCCACGGTCGGTTTCAGCTCGTTGTCCGAGCTGGCCCGGTCGCTGGAGCATGCGCTCTCGCACATCCACAACTTCTCCAACCCGGAGGTGTCCTGGCTCAATACCTGCCAGGCAGCGGGCTCGGAGATCCGCAAGCTGCTGCACCAGCTGGCAGCCGGTTTTGTCAAACCGGCCAGCGAGATCGTGGTGCAGGACCTCGAAGACATTGCGAACCAGGAAATCAACTCGCAATTGCATCCGCCTTATGGCATGGCCGAGTTCGACCTCGAGCCCTCTGGCCTGGGCGAGTTGCGCGAGCATCCGGCCCGCGCAGCCGAGCCGGCACGCGCCTTTGCAGCTGCAGCCGCCGTGCCGGCCGCTGCGTTGCCCGATCTGCTGGAGTTGCGCAATGACGATGCGATCGAAGTTGTCGACGTCATTGACCCCGACCTGTTCCTGATTTTCGAAGAAGAAGCGCAGGAGCTGCTGCCCAAGCTGGGTGGGGCGCTGCGCGAGTGGTCTTCCGACCCGCAGTACCTGCCGCCGCGCGGCGAAGTGCTGCGCCATCTGCACACGCTCAAGGGCAGTGCGCGGCTGGCAGGCGCGATGCGCCTGGGCGAAATGTCCCACCGCATGGAGTCCGAGGTCGAGGACATCGGCACCGAAAACCTGACCGGCCAGGACATCGAGATTCTGCTGGCGCGTTACGACGGCCTGCAGCAGGAATTTGTCGGTCTGCAGGAGCGGGGCAACCAGGTGCTGGCAGAGGGTGCCTTGCCCCAGCAGGCCCCTGCGGCCACCGAGATGGGCGAAGTGGTGGCCGAAGTGGCGGCCAGTACGCCCGCTGCACAGGAAAACGCCAGTGCAGAGCAGGCGCTGCAAGCAGCCGATGCCGCTGACGCCAGCGCTGGCGTACAGCACAAGCCGCTGATGCTGCGCATGGCGCCGGTGCGTGCCGCTGCCGGCCAATCGGTGCGTGTGCGCTCGCAGTTGCTCGACCGCCTGGTCAATGAGGCAGGCGAGGTGCTGATTGCCCGCTCGCGTCTGGACATGCGCCTGAGCAACATCCGCTCGTCGATCAAGGACATGTCGAGCAACCTGGAGCGCTTGCGCACCTTGCTGCGCGATGTGGAGATGCAGGCCGAGTCGCAGATGCAGTCGCGCATGGCGCTGGCCAAGGATTCGGATTCGGGCTTCGATCCGCTGGAGTTCGACCGCTTCACCCGCGTGCAGGAACTCACCCGCATGATGGCCGAGTCGGTCAACGACGTGGGCACGGTGCAGCGCAATCTGCAGCGCACCGCCGAAGGCGCCGAAGACGATCTGATTGCCCAGGGCCGCCAGGCGCGCGAGCTGCAGCGGGACCTGCTGCGCACGCGCATGGTGGAGTTCGACTCCATCTCCGAGCGTCTTTACGCCATCGTGCGCCAGATCTCCAAGGAGCTGGGCAAACAGGTCAAGCTGGACATCACCGGTGCCTCGATCGAGATCGACCGGGGTGTGCTGGACCGGGTCACCCCGGCCTTCGAGCACTTGCTGCGCAACAGCGTGGCGCACGGTATCGAAACGCCGGAGGAGCGCAAGGCGCAAGGCAAGCAGCCGGTGGGCACGATCGCCATCGATGTGCGCCAGGAAGGCAACGATATCGCCGTATCCATCCACGACGACGGCGCGGGCCTGCAGCTTGAGGCCATTCGCCGCAAGGCCATGCAGTCGGGTCTGATCACGGCCGACGAGCCGCTCGATGTAGACAAGGCGGCGCAGCTGATCTTTGCCCCCGGCTTCTCCACAGCCACCGAGGTCTCCGAGCTGTCGGGGCGCGGTATCGGCATGGACGTGGTGCGTACCGAGATCCAGTCGCTGGGTGGCCACATCGTGACCACGTCGGAGACCGGCAAGGGCACGCGCTTCCAGATGGTGATGCCGCTGACCACGGCGGTGACCCAGGTGGTGATGATGCGCGCCGGCGATCTCAAGTTCGGCGTTCCCGCCAACCTGGTGGAATACGTGCGGCGCGTGCCCAAGGCGCTGATCGAGCAGGCCCATGCCAACGGTGTCTACACCGACAACGAGCAGGAGCTGCCGTATTACTTTGCCGGTGCGCTGCTGCAGGGCCACCTGCGCAGCCAGGAAGAGCCGGAGAAGACCAGCGCGGTCGTGATCCTGCGCTCGGCCACCAAGCGCCTGGCCGTGCACGTCGATGAAGTGCTGGGCAACCAGGAAGTCGTGGTCAAGAACCTGGGCCCGCAACTGGCGCGCCTGCCAGGTCTGGCCGGCATGTCGGTGCTGGCATCCGGTGCGATTGTGCTGATCTACAACCCGGTGGCCTTGTACACCGTGTATGGCCAGCAGATTGCCGACCGCATTGCCGAAGCCGCGGTGCGCCCCGAAGTGGCCAAGGCACCAGTGCGTGAGTTGGCCGAGCAGGTGGTGCAGACGCCTTTGGTGCTGGTGGTCGACGACTCCATCACCGTGCGCCGCGTGACCCAACGTTTGCTGCAGCGCGAAGGCTACCGCGTAGCGTTGGCCGCCGATGGCCTGCAGGCGCTGGACCGTCTGCGCGAGGAGCGCCCGGTCATGGTGCTGTCGGACATCGAGATGCCGCGCATGGACGGTTTCGAGCTGGTGCGCGAAATCCGTGCCGATGCGGCGATGAAGGACCTGCCGGTGGTGATGATCACCTCGCGCATTGCCGACAAGCACCGCGAGCACGCGGCCAGCCTGGGCGTGGACCATTACCTGGGCAAGCCCTATGCCGACGAAGTGCTGCTGTCGCTGGTCCGCCAGTGTGTGCTGGACAATGAGATCAAGGCAGCCGACGCCGCCCCGCTGCACTGATCGGGCCGATGGCTCCAGTCCCAAGGTCTGCCTGCGGGCAGCCCTTTTTTTATGCGCGCCCGGCAGCCCTTGCAGCGTGCGGTGCACCCAAAAGGGCGCCGGGCTGCCCGTACAATGGTTCCCCATGAGCGCTGAGATCGACACTTCCGGGACCATGAACCTGACACACCATTTTCTGATTGCGATGCCTGGCATGCAAGACGAGATGTTTGGCCGCAGCGTGGTCTATGTGTGCGAGCACAGCGAAAAAGGCGCGCTGGGCATCATCATCAACAAGCCCTCGGACATCACGATGGGCAAGCTGTTTGACAAGGTCGATCTGCCACTGCGCCGCGAGGACCTGGAGCTCGAACCCGTGTTCCAGGGCGGCCCGGTGCATACCGAGCGCGGCTTTGTGCTGCATGACCGGATCGTCATCGAATCGGGCGCAGCCGACGAGTCGGCGTACTCGGCCACCTTGACCATTCCGGGCGGCCTGGAGATGACCACCTCGCGCGATGTACTCGAAGCGCTGTCCACCGGCGCCGGTCCGCACCGGGTGCTGGTGTCGCTGGGCTATTCGACCTGGGGCGAGGGCCAGCTCGAGTCGGAGATCACCGAAAACGCCTGGCTGACCGTGCATGCCGATGCGGGCGTGATTTTTGATACACCGGTGGCCGAGCGCTACAACACGGCGCTGGCGCTGCTGGGCGTGCAGCCCTGGGCGCTGTCTGCCGCTGCTGGCCGCGCATGACGGACGCTGCCACCAAGCCTTCGCTGGCAGAAGCGGCGCGCATGCAGAGCTTCATCGCCTTTGACTTTGGCATGAAGCGTACCGGCGCTGCCTTTGGCACCCGGATGCTGGGCACGGCCCGGCCGCTGCCGACGATCCATGCCGAAGGCAAGGCCCGTTTCACGCCGATGGAGAGCCTGATCAGCCAGTGGCAGCCCGACGCACTGGTCGTCGGCATTCCCTACCACCCCGACGGCGCGGCCCATGAAAACACCGCGCTGGCGCTGCGCTTTGCGCGCCAGCTGCGGGGGCGCTTTGGACTGCTGGTGTTCGAGGTGGATGAGCGCTACAGCACCACCGAGGCGCTGGCCAATGGCGCGCGCGATGCCGATGCGGCCTCGGCCTGCATCATTTTCGAGCAGTTCATGCGCAGCCTGGATGTGCCCGATCTGGGCGGCACGGCCTGAAACCCCGCTGGCCCGCCATGCATGCGCTGACCCGTTCCCTGATTGGCCTGTGGCGCCTGGCGCGCATGGGTCTGCATATTGTGGTGGGTGTCATCACAATCTGGCTGACGTTTGGCCGCCTGGGCCATGCCGAGCGCAACCGGGCGGTGGAGCGCTGGGCCGCTCGGCTGCTCCGGCTGAGCGGCATCGAGCTGCGGGTGCTGGGGGCGGTGCCTGCGCACGGCCCCTTGCTGATCGTTGCCAACCATCTGTCCTGGCTCGACATTCCGGCCATCCATGCGGCGGGGCACTGCCGCTTTGTTTCCAAATCCGACGTCAAGGCCTGGCCCGTCATCGGCGGCCTGGCCAGTGCCGCAGGCACCTTGTTCATTGAGCGCAACTCCCGGCGCGATGCGATGCGCACCGTCAGCCGCATGGAGGAAGCAATGCGCCACGGGGATATCGTTGCGGTCTTCCCCGAGGGGACGACGGGCGATGGCCGGCAGCTGCTGCCTTTCCATGCCAACTTGCTGCAATCGGCGATTGCGGCCGAGGCGCCGGTGCTGCCCTTGGGGCTGTGCTTTTACGACAAGCTAAGTGGCCGCATGAGCAGTGCCCCGAGCTATATAGGCGATGAGAGCCTGCTGGGATCCATCTGGCGCACCGTGACGGCACCGCCGTTGGTGGCGCAGCTGAACTATGGCCAGCCGCAGGCCAGCGCAGGCCGCAACCGGCGCGACTGGTCGGCCGATCTGCAGGCGGCGGTGGACCAACTGCGCCAGGTGCAGCGCTGACGAGGACCGAGGGCTGCTGGCCTGAGGCTCATTGCCCGGGCGCGAAGCAGACCAGGTGCTCGGGCTGGGCACGCAGGCCGATGCTCTCGCCCACCGCGTGCTGCAGCTGGCTGGAGACCTGCGCATAGACCAGCTGCTGGCTGGGCAGCTGCAAGGTGTAGAGATACTGCGATCCCCGGAAGGACTTGCGCAGCAAGGTGGCGCGGTATGGCGAGGCTGGGTCAAACACCACCTCGCTGGCGCGCAGCAGCACATCGCAGGCCTGTGATGCTTCCGGCGCGGCGATGGCACCGAGCGGCGTGTCGAGCTGCCAGCCTTGCGCAGACGACACCGGGGTGGCCGGCAGCAGACTGCCGTGGCCGATGAAGTTGGCCACAAAGCGGCTGGCGGGTTGCTGGAACAGGGTGCTGGCATCGGCCCATTGGTGCAGGTGGCCGCTTTCCATCACGCCAATCTGGTCGCCAATCGCAAAGGCCTCCAGCTGGTCGTGCGTGACGAACAGCGCGGTCGCCTGCGCGGCCTTGAGGATGTCGCGCAGCTCATGGGCCAGGCGTTCACGCAGATCCACATCGAGGTTGGAGAAGGGCTCATCCAGCAGCATCAGCTGCGGCCGGGGCGCCAGCGCCCGGGCCAGCGCCACCCGCTGCTGCTGGCCGCCTGACAGCTCATGCGGGTAGCGCCCAGCGCTGTTCTCCAGCCCCACGAGGCGCAGCACCTCCTGCACGCGCTGCTGCTGCTCCGGCCGGGGCAACTGGTGGATGCCGAAGGCCACATTCTTGCCCACCGTCAAATGCGGAAAAAGGGCGTAATCCTGGAACACCATGCCGATCCGGCGTTTCTCGGGCGGCAGATTAGCGCTGCTGCTGCTGACGACCTGGCCTTGCAGGCGGATCTCGCCGCTGGCGATCGGCTCGAGCCCGGCCACTGCACGCAGCAAGGTGGTCTTGCCGCAGCCCGAGGGGCCAATCAGCACGCCGATATCGCCTGCCTGCAGCTGCAAAGACACCTGCGCCACTGCAGGCTGGGGGCGCCCGGCATAGCGCACATTCAGTTGGGAGACCTCTAGAAACATGGCCGCATTGTAGAGGGCTCTCCCTGGCAAAGGGCTTAGGTGCCTGGCAGGTAGAATCGCCAGCTTTTGGCCCGTCAGTGATTCGCATTTGCAAAATCTCGCCCGCTTCCGTCGTCAGCTGCTGCTCGTAGCCATTGCCCTGGTGCTGGTGTTGCCGGTGCTCACCGTCTTTAGCGCCTGGTTGCCCGGGGCGGGCAATGACCTCGGTGCATTTGCCGTGGTGCGCGAAATGTTTGCGACGGTGCTGCCGGGCTACATCCGTACCACTGTGGCGCTGGGGCTGATGGTGGCGTTGGGCTCGGCGGTCGTGGGCACCCTGTGCGCGGCGGTGGTGACCCTGTTCGACTTTCGCGGCCGCAAAACCTTGGAATGGCTGCTGCTGCTGCCGCTGGCGATACCCGCCTATGTGACGGCCTATGCCTATACCGATTTTCTGCAGTTCAGCGGGCCGCTGCAGGTGTGGATGCGTGCCAGCTTCGGGCTGCAAGGGCGGCTGCTGCCGGAGGTGCGGTCGCTCGGCGGCGCCGTGCTGGTGTTTGTGGTCTCGCTCTACCCTTATGTCTACCTGCTGGCGCGCACGGCGCTGAGCGAGCGCGCCGCCCACCTGATGGAGGCGGCGCGCCTGCTGGGCGCGTCGATGCCGCGCCGGATCTGGGCGGTGGCCTTGCCGATGGCCCGGCCAGCGGTGGTGGCCGGTGTGGCACTGGTGATGATGGAGACCCTGGCCGATTTCGGGGTGGTGAGCTACTTTGGCATTCAGACCTTCACCACCGGCATCTACAAGGCCTGGCTGTCGATGGAGAACCGCAGTGCCGCAGCCCAGCTGGCCACGATGCTGCTGGTTTTGGTGCTGGTGGTGCTGCAGCTGGAGCTGCGCGCGCAGCGGCGCATGCGCTTTGTCACCAGCGGGGTGGGGCGCGCCTCATCGGCCGAGGCCCAGCCGTATCGCCTGCAGGGTGCGCGCTGCCTGGCGGCCTGGTTGCTCTGTGCGTTGCCGGTGCTGCTGGGCTTTGTGCTGCCCGTCATGTTCATGCTGCGGCCCTTGGAGGCCGATTGGTCGGTGATTCCGTTGGACCGCTTTGTGCAGTGGGCCGGCAACAGCATCCGCTTTGGGGCGATCACTGCCGTGCTGGCCGTGGCCATTGCCATGCTGGCCGCCTATGCGGCCCGCCGCAGCCAGGACTGGGTCACGCGCAGCACGGTGGGCCTCATCAGCCTGGGCTATGCGGTGCCCGGCGCGGTGATCGTCGTGGGCCTGCTGCTGCCAGTGGGCTGGGTGCAGCAGGCGTTTCCGCAATGGGCCTTTCCGGCGCTGATCACCGCGACCTCGGCCGGCATCATCTGGGCCTATCTGGTGCGCTTCACTGCGATTGCGCTGCAGTCCCTGCAGAGCGGCTACACCCGCATTCCCAGGAGTCTGGATGAATCGGCACGCATGCTGGGTGTGGGCAGCGCCGGCCTTCTGGTCCGCGTGCATGGCCCGCTGCTGCGGCGCTCGGCCCTGACCGCCGCGTTGCTGGTCTTTGTGGATGTGATGAAGGAGCTGCCCGCCACGATGGTGCTGCGGCCCTTCAACAGCGACACGCTGGCCGTGGTGGCCTACCAGCTGGCACGCGACGAGCGCCTGGGCGAGGCGGCGCTGCCGTCGCTGGCGCTGGTGCTGGTGGGGCTGGTGCCGGTCATCTTGCTGATCCGCACGATGCGCAGCTCGGCATCGCGCTGATACCTCTCATCCTCGTTGCCTGGCTGGCGGTTCAGCAGGCTGGCCGCGCACATTCCATCGGCGCATTCGGGCGAGCTGCATCACCACAGCGGCTGCACGCTCCCCCTAATTTGGATCTCCGTGGTGTTATTGCCCTATCGATAGGTGACCTATATCGCCTTTGATCTGGATCAAACAACCATCTCGGGTTTTCCCTTAAACTGAATTTTTGAAACATTAATTGACTATTGGTGTTTCATTTTTTGAATCACCGAGATGCTTGCCGTCCGCGTGATTGGATGGCTGGCGCGCCGAGGTGGTGCCAGGCTTGGCTTCCCGTCCACCTCCCAATGCCGCGCAGCGGCTCCCATCGCGTGCAAACACCAACTCCCGTTCTGGAAACAGACAACTGGGGCGTGGCCTATGGCGACAAGGTCATCCTCTCCAGCCTGCAACTGCAGATCGCCCCTTGCGCCATCACGGTCCTGATGGGGCCGGTCGGCGGGGGCAAGTCCACGGTGTTGCGCAGTCTGGCGGGCCTCAATGACGAAAACCCGCGCTTTGCGCAATGGGGGCAGTTGCGCTATGCCGGCCAGCCGCTGGCGGGCGTCCACCGGCCCCACCTGGTGCGCCAGCATGTGCGCCTGATGCAGTCGAGCGTGCAGGATTCGCTCAGCGAGTTGCTGCCGCAGGCCCATCTGCTCTCCGGTTTGGACCGCCGTGCCTGGTGCGAGGCCTATCTGGACCGCATGGGCTTTGCCGATATCAAACCGCTGCTGGCGCAAACAACGGTGGAGCTGTCTGCGATGCACCAGCGTGCGGTAGCCATTCTGCGCGAAGCCGCTGCCCAACCCTTGCTGCTGATGTGCGATGAGCCCACTGCCGACTTGCAGGACTACGACGCCTATCTGCTGCTGGAACTGCTCAAACGCATTGCCCGCGAGCGCGCTGTGCTGCTGGTGACCCACAACCAGCGCCATGCCCAGCGCGTGGCCGACCATGTGCTGCTGCTGGCCGGTGGTGCGGTGCAGGAGACGAGCCGCGCTGACCACTTTTTCTCCGCGCCGTATTCGCCGGCAGGCCAGCAGTTTGTACGCAGCGGCAGCTGTGCCGTGGTGGCTCCGCAGCAGACGGTGCAAGAGGCCATGCAGGCCGAACCTGCACCTGCAGCGCTGCAGGCCCCCGCCCGCACCGCTGCGCAGGCGGCCCGCCAAAGCCAGCGCGCGGTATTGCCCGATCTGGCGCTGGCCAACCCGGTGCTGGCGGCCGAACACTATGTGCCCGGCGCGCGCGGGCCGCGCGGTTTTGCCTGGCTGGTGCCGGGCAAGCTGGCCGGCACGCCGCTGCCGGGTGTGGTCAATGACACCGATGTGGACATGCAGGCGCTGAGGCGTTGCGGCATCACCGTGCTGGTGTCGTTGACCGAGACCGATATCGACCAGGCGGCGCTGGCGCGCAATGGCCTGCGCAATGTGCATCTGCCGGTGCATGACCGGGAACCGCCATCGGTGTCGCAGCTGCAGATGCTGATGCTGAAGATGAAGCGCCTGCTGCTGGCCGGCGAAGTGCTGGCGGTGCACTGCCTTGCGGGCCTGGGCCGCACCGGCACCGTGCTGGCGGCCTGGCTGGTTTTTGAAGGCGTCACCGCTGAAGAAGCGCTGCGCCGTGTGCGCGAGATCGAGCCGCAGTACGTGCAGTCCGAGCAGCAAGAACGCTCGCTGTTGGCGTATGAAGAAATGCTGCTCGAGAAGATGGGCTAATCGCATCCGAGGTGCCAGCCCCTTACCAACCCACTTTGAAGGAATACATCAATGTCCATGGATACCGTTTTGCAGAAGGTCGCTACATTTGTGCCCGAATGCCTGGCTGCCGGCTATGTCGATGTGGCTACCGGCATGCTGCTGGCCATTCGCACGGTCGATTCGCACCCGCGCGAGGTGATCGACCTGGTGGCCGCGGCCACCGCCGACCTCTTCAACGGTCCCAATGTGTCGATGATCGAGCGCATGTTCAAGAAGTCGCGCGGTCTGCAGGACGATGGCCACCACTACTTCCAGGAAATCATCGTCAACAGCGACAACCTGATCCATATCTTCATGCGCGGCAAGACCAACCCCGAGTATGTGGCCGTGCTGGTCTGCCGGCGCACCGCCAACCTGGGTATGGCGCTGACCAAGGCGCGCATCATCATGCCCGAGCTCGAAGCCTCTCTGTAATAAGATCGGGGGCATGGCCCAAGACACGATCACCATCTACCACAACGCTCGCTGCAGCAACTCACGCGGCGCGCTGGCGCTGATGGAGGCCCGAGGCATCGAGCCCCGGATTGTGGACTACCTGCGTGCGCCGCTGGACAGCGCGCAGCTCGCGGCGCTGATCGCGCAGCTGGGGCTGCCGGTGCGCGAGGTGATGCGCAGCAAGGAGGCCATTTATGAGGCGCTGGATCTGGGCCGTGCGGGCTTGAGCGATGCCGAACTGATTGCGCAGATCGCCGCCCATCCCGAGCTGCTCAACCGGCCCATCGTCGTGAGCGCCAAGGGCGCGCGTCTGTGCCGCCCGCCTGAGCGGGTGCTTGACCTGCTCTGATGGGCCCGGCCGCTTGCGCGCCCAGCCGCCGTCCCGCGCACGCTGACGGGCAGTAGGCCATGCTGCGCGTGACCGTCCTCTCGGGCCTGGGCCACACGATTGCAGTGGTGGTGGCGCTGCTGGTCTACACCTTGGTCACGCGTGCCGGGCACCAGCGCCGCCATCCCGCGTCCGCCATCGGCTGGGTGCTGGGCATGGTCACCTTTCCCTATCTCTTCCTGCCTCTTTTTCTGGTGTTCGGGCCGCGCAAGGCGGTGCGGCCGCCGGCGCATGCCGTTCTCCCCTCCACCGGCCAGCGCCGCAGTACGGTGCCCCCTCAGGTGCCGGGCTGGGCAGGCCAGTTGCTGGCCAGCATGGAGCTCGATCCGGCCCAGCCCAATGCGGAGGTGGTGTTCCATGAAGATGGCCTGCAGGCCTTGCAGCAGCTGCTGCAGTTGATCGAGCAGGCACAGCGCAGCCTGGATGTCTGCACCTATGTGTTTGCCGACGATGTCGTCGGGCGTCAGATCGGCACGGCGCTGCAGCAGGCTGCGCAGCGCGGGGTCAAGGTGCGGCTGCTGCTCGATGGCGTGGGCTGCTGGCGCCTGCTGCCCATGCGGCTGCGCCAGTTGCGGCGCTCGGGCGTGCTGGTGCGCCGCTTCATGGTGCCGATGCTCCAGCCGATACGCGGTGGCAGCAATCTGCGCAACCACCGCAAGCTCGCAGTGGCTGACGGCGTGCATGTCTGGAGCGGCGGGCGCAATCTGGCCGATGAGTACTTTCTGCCCAGCAGTGCCGGGCACCCGGCCTGGGTGGACCTGAGCTTCAACGTGCAAGGGGCCCTGGCCGGCGTGGTGGCCGCGCAGTTCGAGGCCGATTGGCGCGCGGCCAGAGGCCGGCGCCGCCCTATGTGGCTGTCGCCAGCGATGGCGCTGGGGGGTGGCGACCAGGGCTGGGCCCAGTGGCTGCCCAGCGGCCCCGACCATGCCGATGACACCTTGCATGCGCTCTACCTGGCCAGCGCCTTCCATGCGCAGACATCGATCACCTTGGTGAGCCCGTATTTTGTGCCCGATGACGCGCTGCTGGAGGCCTGGTGCCTGGCCTGCCGGCGCGGCGTGCAGCTGCGCGTGGTGGTGCCCCAGTGCTCCAACCACCGCCTGGCCGACTGGGCCCGTGAGCGCGCATTGCGGGCGCTGGTGCTTGCCGGTGCCCAGGTGTATTGCTCCCCCCATATGGTGCATGCGAAGGTGGTGGTGGTCGACGACCGCATGGCACTGTGCGGTTCGGCGAACCTCGACGGGCGCAGCCTGTTCTTGAACTACGAGGCGATGACCGCGTTCTACAGCGCCCGGGAGATCGCCTGGCTCCAGCATTGGTGCGGGCAGCAGATGGCAGAAAGCACGACCTATGCCTACCGTGCACCGGGGTGGTGGCGGGATGTCGGAGAGGGGCTGGTGCGGGGCGTTGCCTTCCAGCTGTGAAGCGCCGATCCGCAGCAGACCCCAAAAAAAGCCACCTGCAGGTGGCTTGTACCAGACCAGGAGGCCATCAGGCCCGGACCCGTTTGCGTGAACGCGCCAGGCCCCAGCCTGCCACCAGGCCCGACATGCCCAGCAACGCCCAGATGCCGAGCGCGGGAACCGCTTGGGGCGTCGCAGGTTGTGGCGGTGTGGTGGTCGTCTTGACCGGGCCGAAGGCCGCGCTGCACACCTCGGGACCCACCAGGGTGCCCCGGACGGCCACGGGAGTGACACAGTAGTACAGATAGGCTTTGTCATCGGCAGCTTGGGTGGTGTAGGTCACCGTGCCGGCGGTGCCCAGCGTGTTGCCCGACTGCAGCACGGTGCCCTGGGTCAGGCTGGCATTGTCACTGCGCACCCATTGGTAGCGGGTACCGGTGGCGCTGCTGTCTTCGGGGTCGGATTCGGTGTCGGCGTAGCCATAGGTCCCCGTCAGGGTCTGGCCGACGTCAGGCTGGCCGCTGACGGCAGGGGTGGCGGCCGGTGCATCGTTGGGCAGGCAGGCATTAGTGCCCGAGATGGCCGCTGCGAAACCCATGTAAGGGTTTCCGCTTTTGACATAGACGGTCATGGTGTTTGCACCGGCCTGCCAGTCGGGCGAGGCCATGCTGGCGATGGTGAGCCAGCGGTTGGTGCCAAAACCGTTGTAGTTGAACTGGTTGGTGCTGCCTGCCTGCGGCAGGCCCCAGGTGCCCAGGCCCCGTGCCAGCTGCGATTTGCCGTTGATGAAGATATCGACCACCGAGTTGTCGGCGCTGTAGGTCATTGAAGGCGCAAAGCTGCCCAGCGATACTGCCGGGTCAATGTTGAATTGCACCTGGAACAGGGCATCGATATTGCCGAAGTTCGCGCCGTCGACATAGGGCTGGCCGCCCCAGGCATTGGCAGCGATCCATTGCGCCGTGCTGCTGGCCGCTGGTGTGCTGGTCCAGCTCGACACGCGGCTGGTGACGATCGTGGCATCCCCAAAGCTGCGCCAGTTGGCCGGATCGCTGCCCGCATAGGCAGACAGGTACTGAAAGCGCCAACGGCTGTCGACCTGTGCGTTGCCGGGGCTGGGCTGGCCGGTATTGAGTTGGGCCAGCGAGTTGGGGCTGCAATCGATCGTGACGGAGGTTTGGGCCTGTGCCAGGCTCCATACGCCCCAGCTGGCGGCAAGAAGGGCGCTGGCCGCCCAGTGGCGTGCCGGGTGTTTTTGTCGATGGGACATGGTCGATGTATTCAATAAATCAATTGAATTTTCATTATTTCAAATTCAATAGAAGAAATCTGTTGAGTACAGCGAAACATTTATAGCCGTTGAAAATTGTCCACAAAGCTGTGACATTTCATGCGTCTGCGTCGCAGGCGAGATCGTTTTACGGGCTGAGATATCGATGAGGGCCAGGCTGGAAAGGTGATGGCTGCCGGCACTCTCCGAGCAGACATGCTGCCGCGATTGACAAGTAAACCTGACATAGCTAAAGTCAGGTTTACTTTACATTTCTGGAGACTTCACCGTGCACCACGCGCTCTCTTCGCATCCGCCGTCCGCTTCGCTGCGCCGCTACCTGATCCGCACAGCGGTATGGATGGGCACTTATTGCGCCCTTCATCTGGGGGTCATCCTGGGTTGGTTCGACGCCATCCTCGGCACGCCCAGCGCCTGGTTGCTGGCACTGGCCGTCGCGGTGCCGATTGCAGCGCAGTTGCGCGCATCGCTGCTGTGGATCCAGGCGGCCGACGAATACCAGCGTGCGCAGGCCATCCGCAGTGTGGTGATGGCCTGTGGGCTGTTGCTGATGCTATGCACGGTCTGGGGCTTTGGCGAGAGCTATGCCGCCGCACCGCATTTGCCCGCCTGGCTGGTGGTGCCGCTGTTCTGGCTGGTGTGGGCGCTGGTAAGCGCGGTGATGCGGGTGCGGGGCTGATGGATAACCATCTGCGCGCCCTGCGTGCCAAGGCCCAGTGGACGCAGGCAGATCTGGCTCAGCGTCTCGGTGTATCGCGCCAGGCGGTCAATGCGCTCGAGACGGGCAAGCACGATCCTTCACTCGATCTGGCCTACCGCATCAGTGTGGTGTTTGGCTTGCCGGTGGAGGCGATCTTTGCCAACCCCTACCGCAGCGACGGGTCCTGAATGTCCGTGGGCGGTTGCTTCCAGCGATCACTGAGGTGCGTCAACATCCGGTGCTTTCCCGCACATCATCAACACTGGCTGACAGGAATTTGTTTGCAATATTTCTGCTTTGGTATGAAGCTAGACAGCCTCTGAATAGCAGAGTCTGTTAGAGCGGATGGACCGCTGCCATCTGGCTGCCATGCTGGCGCCCGATACTTGCAGGTTCAGCCGCTTTCGCTTCGTTTGTCTTCGACGCTTTGTTTGAAAGGTATTCCATGGCCAAATCTGACCGCAGCACCAAAACGGATATCAAGGCGCGCCGCAAGGCGCCGCTGGTCACCCCCAGTGACCTCGATTCGGCGGCTACCAAGGACATCAGCGCGGCTCTCAACGGCGTGCTGGCGGATGTCTTTGCGCTCTACCTCAAGACCAAGAATTTCCACTGGCATATGAGCGGACCGCACTTCCGTGATTACCACCTGCTGCTCGACGAACAGGCTGACCAGCTCTATGCGATGACGGACGCCATTGCAGAGCGTATCCGCAAGGTCGGTGGCACGACCTTGCGTTCCATTGGCCATATCGCCCGCCTGCAGCGCATCAGCGACAACGACGCCGACTATGTCGAACCGCTGGACATGCTGGCGGAACTGCGCGAGGACAACCAGCAGATGGCCGCCCGGCTGCGCGAGGCCCACAACGTCACCGACGAGCACCGAGACATTGCGTCGTCGAGCCTGCTGGAAAACTGGATCGACGAAACCGAGCGCCGCACCTGGTTCCTGTTCGAATCGAGCCGCAACGCAGGGTGAGGGCTGGAGCGCCCGGTACAGTGCGCACCGCGGCGCCTGTGCTCGCTTGCAAAGCCCCACCCCGCTGCGCGCGGCGGTGGGCCACAGAAGTTGCCGGCGCGCCTGTGGCCGGCGAGCCGGCGCTGCCTTTCAGCGCTGGCGGCGCTTGGGCAACCAGGCGAGTGGGGCCAGCAGCAACGACAGCAGGGCCAGGCCCCCGGGGGCCATCGCGGGTACCGCCACCGGCGTGGCGGCAGGAGGCACATAGGCTTGGCCCACGACCTCTCCCGACTCGATCAGACGCAGGTCGCCCGGGATGGTGCAACGTGCATCGGGGCAAACCGTGGAGAACGCCTTGCTGCGCAGTGCCAGGACGGGCTGCGCCATCGGATTGATCGGGATGGTGCCGCCCGCATCGGTCATCGGGCTTTGCAGGTCGATCAGCAGCACCTGCTTGCCGGTCATATCGTTGGTGTCCGGCGGTGCAAAAATAATGAACTGCGCAGGGTCGGGCGACGCTTCGGCACAGTTGGCGCCATCACAGGTACTGCTGAAGCTGGCTGCCGCAGAGCCATCCGGCGCCGTGGTGGCAATGCCGATGCGGCTGTAGCTGCCGGTGGACGCGTCAAACACATAAGAGCCGCTGGCGGTGCCGCCATCCGCAAACCTGACATCGGTCAATGTCCATTGCACCAGTGCTGCATGGGAGGCTGAGGTAAAGCCAGCAAAGGCCAGGGCAAGGGCGCCTGCACATAGAAGTTTGCTCATCGTCATTTTCCAAAGGGGTTTGAATGCAAACAAATGTATCCCAATCTCCAGGTGCGCTGGCGCAATCGCTGCCGCTTGCGGTGCACTCCTGCTCTGGTGGTAGTCTGTCAGACGCGGCGCCCTTTGGATGCTTGCCATCGCGGAGTTGCTGCAACGGGCAAATATCTTGATACATTTGCTTTTGCTCCAAATTTTTTTGTGGTGAGTGTATGGATAACCAAGACAAAGTCACGATTCACACCCCTTTTGCCATCTCTCCGCGTGGCGCCGAAGTGCTGGCCACCGGCTGGAGTGTCAAAAAAGAGTTCATCGGCGAGCCGGTGCACGATGCCAACGGCCAGGAAATTGGCACGGTCGACGATGTGATCGTTGGCAGAGAAGACAACCTGATCTTTGCCATCGTCGGCATCGGCGGCTTCATGGGGCTGGGGACCTATGATGTTGCGATTGAGTTTTCCCGCTTCAAGCTCGGCAAATACGGACTGCTGCTCCCCGATGCCAGCAAGGAGACCCTGCAGGGCCTGCCCCAGTTTGTCTATCCGAAGGCCACCGTCTGAGCCCTGGCGCCCGCGCGCCCACCCGCTGTTCCACGCTGAGCGCCGTTGCTGTCCATCGCAGCTGCGGCGCTTTTGCCGAACTGGCCCGGACCCAGTGCGGCAGTGGTTTCGCTGCCGTCCATGCCTGGCAGACCTGCAGCCTGCGATCGGCATCCGTGAGGCCCTGGCACTGAGACATAAAAAAGCCACCCTGCGGTGGCTTGCCCGTTGACGGCGCTCGGGTGTCAGGCGCGGCGCTGGCGCCCGATTCCGAGCCATGCGATCAGCGGTGTCAGTCCGAGCAGCGCCCACAGCCCCAGACCTGGCACTGGTGTAGGGGCCTGCTGCACCACACGGGCGGTGACAGGTCCCACCGGGCTGGTGCAGACCTCTGCACCAGGACTGGCACCGGTTTGGGCGGCCGGCTTGACGCAGAAGAACACGTACTGGTTCAGATCCGTGGCTTGCAAGGTATAGCTGACGGTCTGGCCCGCACCACCGGTTGTGCCGCTGGCGACGACGGTGCCTTCGCTGGCGCTTGCGATGCTGGGGTTGGGACTGGTGACAAACTGGTAGCTGGTGCCGGTGCCGCTGGGGTCTTCGACATCGCCATTGTTGTCGGTATAGGTATAACTGCCGGTGACGGTGGAGCCGACCTGGGGCGTGCCAGTGATGGCGGGCTCGGCCACCGGCACGGTATTGGGAGGGACGCGCTCGATCAGGGCCACCATGTGCTGGTAGGCAGGATCCAGGTTGCGGAACAGGTCCATCGTGTAGGTGGTGGAGCGGTAGGACGTGCGCAGTGTGGGCAGGTTGGCCTTCATCGCGTCGTACAAGGTGGTGTAGGCGGTGACGAATGCCGCCTGGTCCGTGCCACCATAGTCAATGACGTTTTCCAACGCGGGGCGCGAGGAACCTGTGCTGGTATTGATACTGGCGGCGCTGCCGTCATAATCATTACCGATTTCCCACAAGGCATACTGCAGTGCGCGCCGCTGCTCAATGGTGCCTGTTTTGTAGAAAGTCAGATAATACTGGTCGAGCAGCCAATAGATGGCCGCTTCCCCTGCAGCACCCGATGGGCCCCGGATCGCCGTCGCCCCCGCTTCCGTCTCAAACTGCGCTTTGGGTGTGCTGTAGGTAAAAGGCGGGTTCGTGCGGTGATCAATACAAATCAGCAGCACTTCGTCATCGCTATAAAGTGGTCCATCGGGATCATAAGCCAGCGATGTAGAGGTGCCTGAATAGATTCCGCTTCCGGCGTAAGTCACCGGGCCGGATATGGCCGCGGCGCTGGACAAGCCGGGCACTGCCATCGCAAGCATGGCGGCAAGGGTCAGAATCTGTGTTCGCATCGTACTTTCCATTTGCTGTACTGAGGCACCGCTCCGCCTCCGTTGGAGTGCTGAACCGTCTCCCATTGCCGTGGATCTGCGGATCACCGCCGTCCCGAGACAAGCTCGCTAACACAGGCACAGGTGGACGGACCTGGATGGATGCCGCGAGCCAAGGTGATGCCCAGGCAGGTGGAGAGGTATGCAGAAAATATACAGCGTGTCCAAATGTTCAATACTTTGGTTTTTTGCAAAGATCTTTGCTTTTATGCAAATGTGCTGGGTGATTTTCCAGAAACGAGGCGAGCGTTTATATTGTTGACATTTGCCGCAAAAACCAAAGTATCGGATGGATAGTCAGCAACAACTACCAATGCATGGTCTTAGTTTTTGGTGATTATTTCAGCGCTTGGCAGCAAGCTGGTAAATAGTGTGGTGCGCAAGCTTTTTGGCGAGGGCAGGTGGCTGATTTTTCGGCCGTCCGGTGGTTCCATCGGAAGGCGGTGTCATCGATGCATTTGCTGGCTATCGATGTTTGGAGTGCCATGGATGGAGACCGGGGTAATATCTTTATGGTGTCTTCCGGTATTCACTCGGCGCTGTTGAGGCTTCGTGGGGACCATTATTGAACCTCTGAAACGACGATGTGATGCGTTGGGCGATGTTGCAGCGATGGGCTGAAACAGTGATTGCAGGCTTTAAAAAGAAAATGAAGCTATTTTGAATTTGTAGTTCTGCAGGGGGGCGGCCTCGGCCCCCAGGTCATGCCGTGCAGCCGTACACGGAGAGCGGTAGGCATGCGGCGGCCTGGTGCAGGGCCATGGGGGTAGCCGCAGCCTCGATATGGGGCAGATCTACGGCGAAGACGCAGGTGGCTGCGCTGCCGCTTGCGTGCTGGCTGGCTCCGCTGGCCGTACCTGTGCCAGCATGTGGTTCGCCAAGGTTTCATACAGCGGTCGGGCGATCATCCGCGAGACCAGACTGGCCAGCATCGCGGCCGCCATCAGGCTCAGCACCATCGAGTGCCCATCTACCATTTCCATCACGATGATGAAGGCGGTGAGAGGCGCTTGCGTGACGGCAGCGAGGAAGGCAGCCATGCCCATCGCGATCAAAGCGGGTGCAATATCGCTGCCCATCATCAGCGACACGTTGTGACCGACACCCGCGCCAATGGACAAGGACGGCGCAAAAATTCCGCCCGGCACACCCACCCAGGCAGACAACCAGGTCGCGATGAATTTGAGCGTCACGTAGAGCGTTGGCATTTCCGCTTCGCCAGCGAGCATGTGCTTGACTTCCTCAGAACCGGCACCGAAGGTGGCGCCACTGGTGACCAGGCCGATGACCGCGATCAGCAGACCCCCCGCTGCTGCAAAGCGGATAGGGTATTGCGCGCGAATGCGGTTCAGGCGCTCTGGTGCTCCTGTCAGTGATGCGGCCATCAGTTTGGCAAACAGACCCCCCAGCGCGCCGCAGCTCAAGGCCACACAGATGCCAGGTAGCAGCGCGTGCCAATCCAGGCTCGGCACCTGGATGCGCCCGAAGTAATTCAGGTTGCCAAACGCTGACACCCCCATGAGACCGGCGAGCACGATCGCCGCAATGATCAACCCGCTGGCGCGCGACTCCAGCTTGCGGGACAGCTCTTCAATTGCAAACACGATCCCCGCCAGTGGCGCGTTGAAGGCCGCCGCAATACCCGCTGCGCCGCCCGCCACCAGCAGCGCATGGCCGGTGATGCCCGAGCGCGGACCGAACCAGCGCTTGGCGTGGTGCATGACACCAGCGGCCACCTGAACCGATGGCCCTTCGCGGCCGATGGACAGCCCGGCCAAAAAACCGAAGCCTGCCAGCGTTATCTTTGACGCAGACAACCACAGCGACACGAAGCGACTGCGCTCTTGGTCATGGAGCGCCGTCTCTTGTGCAGCCATGACCTGAGGAATCCCCGAGCCCGCAGCCCCCGGGGCCCAGCGCCGTGTGGCCCAGACGATCGCTGCCGTCAGGCAGGGGGTCCAGAGCAGCACGGCCCAGCCACCTTGCCAGTGGTAGATGTGCATGAACCAGACAAACGCCTTCTCGGCCACCATCGTGAAACCCACGACGCACAAACCCGCAGCGGCGGCATAGGCCAGCACAATGCCGCGCTCCACCCAGCGCCATCCCTCCCCGAATTCTTGTCTCAGGTTCTGTACGAAATCGGGTTCTTGCTGCATTGCGCCCTCGTGGAGTGAGGCGTTCAGTCTAGTCAGTTTGGAGGGGATGGGCCATTGCCATCGTTGCGCGCGACCATTAAGCTCAGGCTTTGTAGCGGAGGCCCATGGTTGAGAACGGAACCTGCCCCGCTACACAGGCCGGGTGAACCGACCGGACATTGCGGCAGGGATGAAGGCCCCACGACGCGCGAGCAAGCGCCGTGCGCAGGTACTGGAGGTGGGGCAATCCAGGCACAAGGCAGGGCACTCCCTGGCCATCTCGCTCTATGCGTGTCAGCGCTTTTTCGAGATCTCGGCGCTCATGTACTCGTTGAGGTAGCGCAAATCCTTCACCCGCCATGTAAACGCTGGGAGCTTGACGCCGTTCTCGCGCAGGGTTCTGGGAATCAAATCGCTATTGGGCCTCAGCACCACCGATGAGACGATGACGCCCGGGTAGTCATTCAAGCGCCTCTTGAACGCGGCGGTCGTGAGGTCGGGGGTGGGCGGGTTGCTTTTGTTCGCCAAAGGCCCTGTGCCTTTGATATCGGCGCCATGGCACATGGCGCAGCGCTGCACAAAGATATTTTTGCCATTGCTGTTCTCTGCCTGTGACCAAGGGGTGTGTGCCAGCAGTAGAAGACCGAGCGAGACGAAGACGGATTCTTTCATCGGGTGTTATGGAAATTTTTAGCCGCGTTATTTTGTGGCAAGGCACGGGCTTTCTGCTGCTATTTGCAGATGCCGGAGCTGTTTTTTGGGGCTCAGGCCTGTGAAGCCTGCATGGGGTAGAAGTGCTGGCAATCGCGCCAGTCCTGCACCGGCTGGTCGTCCAGATAAGCCGTTGGTTTTGGCAGAAATCCGCAAAAGCACTGGGTAATCCCAAGCTCATCGGCGGTGTTCTGACAATAATCAGCACCACCGGAACTCCAAAGGTACAACACTGCGCCTTCCTGGTGAAGACGGCGCACCTGTTCAAGCACTGAAGGCATCGGAATTCTTTTGGATCCGACGGTGCGCACCAAGGTGTCGTCAACATCAATGAATATTATTTTCTTCTGCATATCTTCAAGGCACCCAAGCGTTGATTGAGCCTGCATCCTAGACCAAGGATGGGGCGCCAGATAGACCTTTTTACCGCTGCTTGCGTCCGCAGGATATCGGCCAGATTGGTGCGCTATCCAAGGTTTGCGCTTGGCGATGCCATCTTGATAAAGCCACTGGGCACCCTGCCCAAGCGCTTGCGGAACATGGTTGAAAAGGCACTGGGGCTGTCATAACCCAGGTCCAGCGCCACCTGCGTGACCGACTGCCCGCCCGACAGCCTGGGGAGGGCCGCGAGCAAACAGGCCTGCTGCCGCCAGGCGCCAAAGCTCATGCCGGTTTGCTGGCGAAAGAAGCGGTTGAAGCTGCGCAGGCTTTTGTGCAGTTGTTCGGCCCAGTCCTCCGGCGCGTCCTGCAGCTGGGGCGCCTTCAGGAACGCCTTGCACAACGCTGCCAGCGTCGCGTCTTGCGGGATGGGCGCAAACAAGGGCATGGTCTCGGCCAGGCGCACTTCATGCAGCAGCAATTGCGCCAGCGCACCGTCGCGGCCTTGTTCGTCGTAGAACGCGGGCAGCGCGATGGATGCCAGCAGCAGCTGGTGCAGCAGCGGGCTGACCACGAGCGCTTCGCAGTGCTCGCCTTCGCGCGGCGCGGCTGCGGGCTCTATATACAAACTGCGCGTGCTGACGCCTTGCATGCGCACCCTGTGCCGTTTACCTGCCGGAATCCACACCCCGCTGAACGGCGGAATGACCCAGGCGCCATCGTCGGTCTCCACCTCCATCAAACCGCTCATGCCGTACAGCACCTGCGCACGGCGGTGGGTGTGGGTGTCCAGCAGGGTGCCGGGGCGGTAATCGGTGCTGATGGCCAGCAGAGGGCGGGGCACGGTGTCCACCGCATCGAGGGCAATGTTGTGCATCCCGGCATCTTGGCCTAAATGCGAGGATGTTTGGCTATTTGTTGAAGGTCAGCCGCTGCATATTTTTCTATCGTGGCGCTTTGCAACCTTGGAACTGCGCTTCTCATGTATTTGCTGCTGCTGTGTTTTGGTGTTCTTGCCGGTGTGACCACCGTGCTGTTTGGTTTTGGCGGGGGCTTTGTGGTCGTGCCGCTGCTGTACGCGGTGCTGCTAGGGGTCTACGGTGCCGATAGCGAGATGGGGCGCGCTGCGATGCATATCGCGGTCGCCACCTCTACCTGCGTGATGATCTTTGGCGCGGGCATGGCCAGCTGGCGCCACCACCAGGCCGGAACCTTGCCCTGGCGCCAGGTGCGGCCGCTGCTGGGCTATGTCGCGGTAGGCGCGATACCCGGCGCAATCGCTGCGCTGATGCTGAGCGGCAGCTGGATCCGCTGGGCCTTTATCGTCTATCTGGGCTTGACGATTCTGGACAGCCTGCTGCGCTCTGGCTTTACCCAAAGCCATCGCAGCGAGATGCGCGCCATGGCCCAACCCGCTGCGGCTGCGGCAGGCCTGTCGATAGGCGCTATTGCCGCCTTTCTGGGCGTGGGCGGCAGTGTAATGACGGTGCCGCTGATGCGGCGGCGCGGCGCGAGCATGACAGCGGCGACAGCGGCAGCCAACCCGCTGTCATTGCCGATGGCGATCGCAGGCACCGCCACCTATGCGCTGATGGCCTGGAACACCGCGTCTCTGGGCGCCTGGCATCTGGGCTTTATCGATCTGCGCGCCTGCGCCGTGTTGGTGCTTGGCTCCTGGTTCGGTATCCACATGGCCTCCCGGTGGATCGGGAAGATCCCCGATGGCCTCCATGCCAAGGTCTATATTGCATTGCTGTGCGGGGTCTTGCTGACCATGCTGCTGAGCTAGCAGTGAGCGACGGACGCCCCGATCAGCAATCGCTGCGGCCTGGACGGTGCGGAGATGCCTCCGTGAACGGTGAGCTGCAGCATACCGGGGAGGTCAGATGGGGTTTTCTGCATTGGTGCCAGAGTTGGTGGTGACGGACATCAATGCCAGTCTTCAGTTTTGGTGTGGTGTTGTGGGGTTTTCTGTGTGGTATGACCGCCCGGAAGAACACTTTGCCTACCTTAGCTTGGGGGAGGCGCAGATCATGTTGGAGCAGCATTGCCCGGGCGACCGCAGCTTTGTCAATGGTGCGCTTGCGCAACCCTTTGGCCGTGGCATCAATTTCCAGTTGGCGGTGCCATCGGTGGACGAGATCGTCGACCGCTGCGCCCGGCAGGGCATTGCGCTCTTCTGGCCGATGGAGGAGCGCTGGTACCGGCAGGGGAATCATGAAGTGGGGCAGCGGCAAATGATCGTCGCGGATCCGGATGGTTATCTGGTGCGTTGCATGCAGCCGCTGGGTACCCGCTCCAAGCGCCTGCCGGCGCCTTCATAGTTTTGCTGCCCAGATATGCTCTCTTGGCACACAAACGGGCTCAGCTGAACTGGTCGGTGTAGTAGCGCGCGGCGCAGCAAGAACAGGCAAACAGAGACACTTGTTGAAGCGATTCGGGCGGGCCCTTGAATGTCAAAATTTCTCGGTGTTTTTCCCAGTCCCTTTTCCCAGTATTGCTGCAATTGCTGCGTGGCCAGCAGTTGCTGAAAAAGGACGGGCGAGCCAGTCAATTCACATAAAGTGGCGCAGCAAAAATAGCCAGTCAATGCAGCCTTGCAGAAAGTGGGGCATGCGGGTAACCGGTTGAACACTTGCCAAGCGCGGGCGGGATTATTGAGCAGGCTTTGTATAGCTCTCACTATGTCGTGGCGGAAGGAACGCTCCGCAGTGCTGCTCTGGATGCAATCCGCGCGCCAATAACAAACCTAGGACTCAGCATGCGCCAGTTCCTCGTCTGCTGTCATCGGGGGATCGACAATGGTATCCGTGTCGCATTACTAACAACTAGTAATATATAAGTAAGTGTGCACACTTTTTATATTAAGGGTTTCCGATGATTCGCATGTCTTACGGAGCGGTAAAAATGATTTTGCAGCAACTCGCTGCATATAGACAGGGAGATTTAATGAAAAATTTTTTTGCGGCCGTAGCTATCGCATGCGGACTGGCTGGTGTTACCCAAGGTGCCCAGGCGGCCGGTAATGTCGAAAGTGCATCTATGAACCATATGCGCGGTTGGGCGTGCGACCCAAACTCTCCGCTCTACCAAGGGCAAGTGATGATGTACCGTGACGATGGTCAGTGGGTGGGAACCGCGCAGATCAATGTGGCGCGTGAAGCTGCAGTTAGCAATGCATGTGGTGGCGGAACCATTCATGGATTTGATGCCAGCTGGCAAGTGGATCCATCGCTGATAGACAATAAAAACCATTATGTTGAATTCTGGTATATCGGCGGCCAAGAAATGGAACTCACCAGTTCACGGAGGTTGCTGGGATTCTGTCAGGCTGTCATCAGCCCAAGTGGACTTTGCCCAACAAACTGATAAATTTATTCGGCTTAGATCCCGGCCTCGAAACCAACCCGCTTCGGCGGGTTTTCTCATTTCTGAAGGAGTCTCTCAATGCAGAGCACAGATATCAGAAAGCCGATTGCAAAGGCAGTGATTGCGGTGACGGTAGCCATGGCCGCGCAAGCCGGGACCCAACGCTTCTACCGTAGCGTTGTCGATACAGAACTCATCGCCTATGGCTAGTTTTGGAAAAGCAATGACGGTTGGCTTGTAACCGCTGGGGCTAGAGCTAGCCACAACGAGGTCGCGCATCATCATGTTTGACGAGTACCTACATCGACGGCAACGCTTATGTGACATGGATTGCCACGGGCACACGCCTGGGCAACGCAATCTAAAGGATCAGCATGTACATCGACAAAGAAACGGGTGACTACCCGCTAAGCCCTGCGGACATCATCAGCCGGCACGCCCACAACATGTCGTTTCCCGTGCCTTTTGAGGCGCCTGAGCGTTATGAGCTGGTTGCGTCGGCTGAGCCTCCCGCATTCGTGCAGGCAAGCCACAAAGCAGTGGAGCTGGCCCCACTGGTGACAGAGGACGGCTACCAGCAGCAGTGGGAAGTCGTGCCGCTGAGCGCTGATGAGCTGGCTCAACTGGAAGCCGATCGGCTAGCAGCAGAACAAGCGGCACGAGACGCTGCACGGGTGACCGTGACCAAGCGCCAGGCGTTGCTTGCGCTGTTCAACATGAAGGGCATCAGGAACGAGGACATCGAGGCGCAGATCAATCTGATCCCCGATGAGTTCGACCGCTACCGGGCCCTGGTGGACTGGCAGGGATCGGCGGCCATCGAGTCGGACAGCCCCACGGTGCTACTGCTGGCGGCAGGCCTGAACTTGACTGCGGTTGATCTGGTAGAGCTGTTCGGCTACGCCCAGACGATGTAATCAAGCTGCGCGACAATGCCATGCGAATTACATTTCAAATTCAATGTAAACTTTAGAAACATGCACGGCAGGCGCCTCTCTCCGCTTGGTGTATATTTCTACGGAGTGGATATGGACTGTAAGCGTTTGCTTAAGCTGGCATCGGCTTTGATAATTGCGTTCTCTGGCGCGGCTGCAACCGTGCATGCCCAGCAGATGGATCCTCAGGCGCTAACCCAGGCGCAGGCACAGAGTGCCTCGATCAACAAAATTCTGGCGAATCTTAGGGGGCAGCTTAAACAGTCTCCAGACCCTGAGGGTTAATCGCAGCGGCTGAGCGCAGCGCTGTATGAGATGAATAAAGACCAGTTGGCCAAGCTTACGCAGTTCACCAATTTGGTTGAGTTCGAGAAAGCATTTGCTGATGTTCGAAAAGTTTCTAACTTGGTCAAGTTAAAAGCTGCAGTTGTTGACGATTCCGGCTATGTATTCAAGCCTGTGACCCCATGCGGATTGGTTGACTCCCGTTTCCGTAATGCGGCAAAGCCACTGATCGCGAATGTTGCGGAGCAATTTAACATTTGGGATGGAGTCATCCAAGGCTCGACCGCACCATGCAGCGCGGCATCGATTCCTGCGGGGGACATTGGCGCGTTGGCCCTGACTGCTACGGTCGTCGGCGCTGCAAGCGACGGTTGGCTGATCATGTCCCCGGCAGGGGATGCCAGTGAGTCTTCTGTGTTGAACTACATGCCACGAGATGCAATCGCTAACTCGACGGTGTTGAAGTACACGAGTGGATTCACACTCAAAGCTTCCACGAATGCTCATGCTTTGGTGAGCTTGATAGGGGTCTACGTAAAGAGTGAAGAGCCTAAACTTTCTTGCTATGACACTCCATTTGTCGACGTCATGATACCCCCAGGGGAGAGAATGGACCTGACCCTCCTTGCGTGTAGTACTGGATACCAAGCAGTGAGTGCCAGCTGTGTTTCGGCTGGCCTTTCTTTGATGGGCAATGAAGCTGCCTTCGTTGATCCTCGTTTTGGAGGCACTGGCTTTTGTAGTGCTAGAAATAATATTGACTACACCGCTCAATTAGCTGGTCGACAAAAGTGCTGCAAGGTGACCCGATAGCAGTAATTTTCTAATCGACAGCCCAATCGCTGTTTAGTTTGATTACACCCGCTTCGGCGGGTTTTTTCATTTCCGGCCCGCCAATGTGCGGGCTTTTTCTTTTCTGAGGGAGTGCCTCAATGCACAGCACAGATATCAGCATGCCGATGGCAAAGGCGACCAGTGCCTTGACCTTGGCCACGGCCGCACAAACTGATGTGGCAGACAAGATCGCCCAGGCGGCGACGGTCAATTCCAGCTTTGAGACGTGGTTCTGGGTGAACTCCATCCCGTGGGGGACCATTGCCTCGATCGTGGCGGCGCTCTATACGGTGCTGCTCATCTGCGAGTGGTTCTGGAAGAAGCTGTGGCGGCCGGCGTTTGAGCGATGGGGCTGGGTCAAGCCGCGCAAGACTCGGATAGTCCTGTTTGAGGACTACCAAAAAATGACTGAAACGCAGAGGGCCGAGCTATGAGCCGCGTGCCTGACGCCTTGCGCAATGGCCTCATGGCCCTGGCAATTCTGACGGCGGGCGCAGGCGGCTACGTTGCGCTCGAGCGCGACAAGGCAGCCGCCGAGGCCATGGCCGAGCAGAATCAGTACATCCAGGCTGTGGCCGCAGACCCTGGCACTTCCCAGGCAGTCAAGATCGCCATGGTGATGGGCAGCTACTACGAGAGCAGCTACCGCCACATTGGCACACCCTACGTGGACAAGCTGGGCAAGGGCCAGCCGCTGACCGTGTGCAACGGCATAACGGGCCGCGCCGTGGTGGCTGGCCGGTACTACTCGCCGGCCGATTGCTACGCCCTGGAGCGCAGCCGCTACCTGGCGGCCGAGCGCACCGCCACGGGCATGTTCCGGCTCTGGACCACCTACACCCCGCTGCAGCAGGCTGTGTTCATCGACTTCATCCACAACAAGGGCGAGGGTGCGCTGTACACCTCGACCCTGCTGCGCAAGGCCAATGCGGGTGATGTGGTGGGCGCATGCCGTGAGAACCCGCGCTGGAATCGCGGCACGGTCAACGGCGTATCTGTGGTGCTGCCAGGCCTGCAGATCCGCGGCGATGCCAACGGCGAGATCTGCGAGGCCGGCTTATGACCTGGCAGATCAAAGCCGCTCTGGCCGTCGTCATCGCCGCGCTGGCCTTCTCCGCCGGCTGGGTGGTCAAAGGCTGGCAGGCCAGCAAGACCATCGCCGAGCTGAAGCATGATGCGACTACCCAGGAGCTGAAAGAAGCCCAGAAGGTGCTGGGCGACATAGCTGGCTTTCAAAAAGGATTTACCCATGCTCTCTCCAACTTCCAAGCTGGCAACAGCGCCAATGCCAAAGCGCAGCAAGAGCTGGGCGCTCTCATTCTCGATGTGCGCGGCACTGCTGCAGGGCTGCGCGGCGACTTCTCCAAGCTCCCCCAGCGCATCACCGATGCTGCCCGACCCGCCCTCGCAGAGTACGCCACAACCTGCACAGCCGTATTCGAGGCAATGGCAGCTGCAGGTGGAAGACTGGCAGAAGGTGGTGGAAGAATCGCGCGCCAAGCTGAAGGGCACGCTGCTGATGCGCGACTGATGCAGGAGGCGTGGCCAAGCTTGAGCCGTGAGGTTAGTCGCTAGCCTCTTGAAATCCAACGGTGGATACGTCTTTGGCTAAGGACGATTGAGACATTGATTGGTCCCTGCAGCTGTTCAACGTCCCGAGGGTGTTTAGAGCGCTCATGGGATTAGCCGGACATACATAGCCGAAGTGGTGCCATCACCTGTTGCAACTTGCTTTATTTCAGCGAACGGTTGGGCTTTAACTAAAGCACTAAATTTTGGAAATCCGTAGTTTCGTGAATCAAATGAAGGATCCGTTTTTTGCATTATTGCACCCACCGCGCCCATCGCCGCCCACCCGTCATCTTTCAGGTTGGTTTCGATTGCCAGCTTTAAGAGGCTAGTCAGTTTCCCGGTCGAATCGGAGATAAGGGGTTCAGTAGAAGAGGCTGATTTCGTGGGTTCAGCGGCGGCATGGTGCGGCGCAATTGCCTCGGCAATGCTGCTGGGTCGAAGAATTTCTGTATAGATGAATTTGTCACACGCCGCGACAAAAGGCTCAGGTGTTTTTTGCTCACCAAATCCGTAGACCGCCTGCCCAGACTCGCGCAATCTGGTCGCGAGGCGAGTAAAATCGCTGTCACGTGATACTAGGCAGAAGCCATGAAGGTTGCCAGTATAGAGAAGATCCATAGCATCAATGATCAGAGATGAATCTGTCGAGTTCTTCCCCTTTGTGTAGCTGAACTGCTGAACAGGCTGCACTGCGTGCTTATGAAGGCACTCTTTCCATCCCTTCAGATTCGGCGTTGTCCAGTCCCCATAAGCACGCTTCACTGTAGCGGTGCCATACCGAGCTACTTCCGCAAGAAGATCTGGTAAGCATGCTGCTTGAGCGTTGTCAGCATCAATTAAAACAGCCAGTTTTTCGTTAGCCAATTTGCTCACTCCAGTCCCATTAGTTAATTGCAGCTTCAAATTTTTTACTGTACAGCCTTGATCATAAGGTAAGGTTTTTTTAGAAATGCTTTGAGCATCGAGATGCTGGCTGACCAGTACGACAGCGACCAGGCCTGCAGCCAGAAATAGAAAGAGCCTCCCCGGCGCCACTACGGCACTGGGGAGGCTCTTTTGTCGTTTGTGGGGCCATTGTCTGATGGATAAACTGTATTTTTATACAGTATCGAGGGTGACCCCATGCAGATCGATCAAGTTGCCATCGCGGTGCTCGGAGCAGCAGCCGCCTGGCTGTCGCAAGCCCGCTCCGATAGCTTCAGGCGCTGGGCGTGCATCTTCGGCATGCTGGGCCAGCGTTCTGGTTCTATGCCTCATGGAAGGCCCAGCAATGGGGGATCTTTGCCGTGAGCGTGCTGTATGCGATGGCGTGGATGAAGGGGCTGTGGGTGCACTGGATCCGGCCAGCCCGAAGCCGGAAATCCGGCATCGGAACAATCCAGCTCACGCCCGAGGTCAAGAAAAAATAAAGCCGCCCGGAGGCGGCTCTCATATCAGCCCTGACGGCGTCGGCTTCGCACTAGCCCGAACACAGCTAGCAGCGATGACAGAGCGATCACACCCCATTCACCAAGTGTCGGTACAGGCGTTGGTGCAGCCATGACAGGCGCAGCAGCAACGGTGATGCTGAAGCTGTGCGTGACGCTGTGCACGGCAGCCTTTGCCATCGCAGACTGCGGCAGGAGCGTGCTGTCCTCGATCGTGACGCTGAACGTGCTTGTCTGGGCCTTGGTTGGTGTGCCGGTGATTGCACCAGTTGTCGGGTTCAGGGTCAGCCCTTCAGGCAGGTCACCAGTCAGCGTGAAGGAGTACGGAGGCACGCCGCCCGCAACAACGATGCCCGCGTTGTAGGCTTGGCCAATCTGCCCGCCTGGAAGGGTTTGGGTGGACACAGTCAAGTCGAGCGGATCCACGACGATGGTGAACTGCGCGCTCTTGACCTGACCTGCATCATCCGTGACCGTGACGGTGATTTGCGATGTTGCTGCTGCTGTCGGCGTTCCGTTGATAATGCCGGTTGCCGGGTCGATTGTCAGGTCGGCAGGAAGGCCAATGGCCGACCAACTGTAGGGCGCAAGACCGCCAGTGGCCTGCAGCGTCAAGCTGTAGGACTGGTTGATGCGCCCCGTTAGCAGCGCACCGGGATCCGTGATGGCAGGCGCAGAGATTGGCGTGACACTCACCGGAGCGGAGGATGGGCCTGCCCACTCATCCTGGTTTGTTGCAGTAGCCGAGCAATCGTATGTGGTGCCATTCGTCAGTCCTGAGACTGTGACCGGGCTGTTCGTTTTGGTCGCGGATACGGTCGATCCGCCGCCTTGAGGTATGCAGCCCACAGTGAAGTGTTTCAGAGCGGCGGAACCAGGATCCGAGAGATTGACTGTGAAAGTGGCTTGGCCATCACCGCGAGAAGCAAGGCTGAGGCTTGGTGCCGCTGGTAAGTCCACATATTCAATATTGGCGGTGAAAGCCAGGTCCGTATCGCCAACAGAATCCCAAGAGTCTGTCCACGGGCGACTATCCTCCGTGTACAGAAACATACCTCCTTGATAGATTGGCGATGTGTTGAGGCCCCAGCGCCCTGGTGATGTTGAGGGGGACCAAGGAACTTCTATTGCACTGCCTATGAGTACATATTGCTTTCCAGGATGCAACGGCACATTTAAGCCGATGGCCCCCTCTCGCTCATACCCGGTGTGACTCAAGTCAGCAGGAGTAGGACTCCTATACAGGGCTTGACCTGTGACAGCGTTGTTCACGGGATCCCACTCGTAGACGTAGAACCGGAGTTGAAGATTGGGTGCAGGTGCCCAAATCATGAATTCAAAGCCCCGCAGTACAGCCGGTAGAGAAGGCGCCGAAATAGTCTGACCATAGGTTTGGATGGAGCCCGGCAGAACGCCAGCCCCTCCCCATCCTGTCAGCGTATCAATGCTCTGCGCGTTGACAGGGGCAACCAGCATTCCGAGAGAGAAGAATGCCGCGAGAGCTGACGTCGAGGCGGTACGGATGGAGCTTGAGAAGGTGTTCGGCATTGATTGGAAGGGCATTGATTCGCTGGACCGGACAGGCAAGCGCCCATGCGATGAGAGCATTAAATGTGTTCAGACTGTTGCAAAACGTCAATCACGCAAATGAGTGAACGGGTATACCCTATGCCGCCAAGTCGAGGGCCTGGCGCCGCTGCAGCGGGTCGGTTGCCTCGCTCTGGAGCCGGGGGAAAGCGGCGCAAATAGTGCCCGTCAGAACGAAAAAAGGCTCCAAAAGGAGCCAGCAAAATTAGACGGAAATCGGCGGTTCATGTCCCCGCAATGTCCCCGAAGGACTTTTGAAAAAGAGAGCCACTTGATTTTATTAAGAAAAAGTGGCCTCCCCGACAGGAATCGAACCTGTATCTAGCGCTTAGGAGGCACTCGTTCTATCCATTGAACTACAGGGAGGGTGAGGTAACACTATACGCCGATTTTAGGCGTCTCCCTCTGTGCTTCTCATGATTTATCATTGCTTCTCACTAGCTCAGTGATACGGGATTGATACGGTATCACTTAGAGGATCAAGCAATGGCAAGCATCACACAGGTCAACGGGAAGTGGCGGGCACTTGTCCGTCGCAAGGGGTTCCCATCATATTGCAAAACGTTCCCGGTCAAGGCACAAGCTGTGGCCTGGGCAACCCGCATCGAGGCAGATCTTGGCACCGGTCAGGCACCCACTGGTGATGTCGTGCGCGGCGGATCTTACTCCGTCAGCGAACTGATACAGGAGTATCGCAAGCTCATGGAGAAGACCCGGCCAATTTCAGACAAGTCCAATTCGCACTACATGCTCAAGGCCCTGGATCTACACCTGGGCCAGCTCGATGCGCTTCGGCTGACTGTCGATGACCTGGTTGGGTTTTGCTTGGTTCGGAGGGAAGAAGGCGCGGGTCCCTATACGGTCAACATGGATGTATCGAAGCTAGGGACGGTGATGCGCTACACCGGATCGTTTTTGCGGCTGCAGCTGCCGGATGCGGTGGGCATGGCGAGGCCTGTGCTCAAGCACATGGGGCTCATTGGAGCAGGGGGGAAGCGAGAGCGTCGGCCGCAGGAGGATGAGCTTGCGCGCATCCTCGCGTGGCTGACGGAAAACAGGGGGAAGGTGTACGCTGACTTTGTGTACTTCGCTGCTCTGACGGCAATGCGGCGGAGTGAGATATGCGGACTGCTACGCGCCGACCTGGACCCAAAGAAGCGCTTGGTGCTTATTCGTCAGCGCAAAGATCCTCGGACCAAAAAAACCAATGACCAGTGGGTGCCTCTTTTAGGTGAGTCATGGGATATAGCGCTTACGCAGCCATTAGTTGAGGGTGATCCGCGCATTTTCACGGTGCACCCACAGACAGTTAGTAAGTATTTCAAGGAGGCTAGAACGGCGCTAAACATCCCCGACCTTCGTTTACACGACATGCGACATGAAGGAACTAGCAGATTGTTTGAAGATGGATTCGCCATTCAAGAGGTTGCCTTAGTAACAGGGCACAAAAAATGGGAAACATTAAAAAGGTATACCAATCTTAGACCGGAAGATTTACATCGCTTTCCGTCTGAATAGTTGAATTAATTTCTTGCCTTTAATTTATAAGTTTCCATTAAAGGCAAGAAATATTAATCTTCGATAAATACAGGAATAAGACTTCTAGCAAATTTCATTTGCTAGCCAACAGATTTCGACCGATTGGAATAAACGTTACCAGTCGCGCTTCCGTTGACCTACCTGTAGCGAATCCTTTGGACATTACTGGTAGCTTCCAGAATTCCTTCACTGCTGACCCTATGTCAACTCTGATCGGGCTTTTATTAGCAATGTGATAGCCCGCGCCTAGAGCAAAAACTTCAAAAGCCGTATTCAAAAACGAGCCTTGAAATTCTTTCTTTTTTGAGTCCCATCTTTTGAATAATAAGTCTCCACCATTTTCTGCAAGAAGGCTGAAAGTTTTCTTGAATGTGGCTTCAAGAGTCTTTTTTCCCTTTGGGAATTTTTCAGCGATTGCCATCGATTCTTTATCCAATACTTGAGGTAAATCCCTGAGTGATGCGTTGGTAATTCTATCGTTAGATCGATTGTGCAGAACCAAAAAGCGTATTACTAACTCCAGATCGTAGCGTTCTTCTATCAATCGCTCGCTGAGTTGTGTGCAATGGATGAAATTTTCGTCCGTTGAGAGACTCTCTATCCATGAGAAGCACTCTGAAGACACAGCGACAAGAAGAGCAGATCTCATTTCTTGAGAATTTAAAGATGAACCATATGAGTTCAGTCGTTGGAACAGGTCGAACTTTGTTGACGGGGATGATTCACGTTTAATAATTTTGAGATCTAGCTTGGACCTTTTTATATCGAGTTTCTGTGCCTCAGTTAAAGCTAGATCTGGATCTTCATGGTCCCATGACCTACCTTCTAGAGAAGGCAAGTATTTAGTGCCTTGCAGGACAAAGGGGGCATCTTTTTGATTATTTTTTTTCAGCTCTCCTTGAAGTTGCAGAATTGTTGAGATTCGTTGTAATCCATCAACTACCTCCCACTTTCCTGATTCAACTTGTGAAACAAAAATAGATGGGATAGGGATTCCGAGTAAAAGACTTTCGACCAACATGGATTTCTGCGTTTCAGTCCACCTGAAAAATCTTTGAAATTCCGGTCTAATTATCAATTCTCCCTCTTTGTATAGATTCGTAAGCTCCCCAATGCTCATTGGATATCCATCAGACGATATCGTGCGACGTGCTTCAATGATCTCTAACTCCAAAGCGTTGAGTTCTGTAGTTTTCATTAGCGCCATCCTTCCATGCGTTCGAGTTCGGTTGCCAAGTAAGTAAGTTCAGGAAATATCATGGTTTCATCAAATCCTAAAGCTTGTAAATCTTGGTAATGTTTTATTCTATCGCCCTTGATATTTATTTTCCAAAGAAGTTCATCTTTAGATAATTCGGCAAAATTTTCCATATCTCCAATGTCATTTCCCCAGACAGTAAACGTTCCACGTTGTGCAACAATTCTTTTTGAATTATGAGCGCCATACATTGCGACAGGACTTTTTAATCGTCTTTTCTGAGTAAATGGTTTGTAATTCTCCAATTCCTCATCTACGGTTGTGAGAACTTGAATGGCATCGCCATATTCAGAAAGACCTGGCATTGCTCTATTCCAACGTATAGGGTCGAGGCACCAAATTACAGGGTGACAAGCTTCGCCTTCTTTCAAGTTCGGTGGCGTAGAGATTGCAAAATATGCAGCTACAAAAATGTTTTCACTCCAGTCAAGTAGTCTGGTAGATAACCCATAATGTTGCATCGCAAACAAGTGTTCCCATTCATTTTGAGGATATCCGTCCGGCCAATATGCCATGCTGCGCTGTCGAAATCTGGTTATTAGACGGCTTTCTCTTTCAAATACTTCTTCTGATGTTTTATCAAACCTTAATATTTTGGGAATCAATTTATGATGATTGTTATTAATTCCTCTAAACCAAAGTCTATGATTGCCAGGAATTTTAGTTTTTATATCCAGAGTAGTATCTATTAGCTCTGGTAAAGAATTTACGTCGTATTCAATTATTGCCATATGTAACCTGAATGTTTGAGTTTTCCGCGACCTGAGCTGTCTCTTATCAGTCGCTACCGTAGACGGTCAGCCACCAATGAGTATAAACCGCAGAATTTTTTCAGAAAATTACATGTCGTGATACAAGCAACGGGTTCAGCAACTTTGCTGAAATCATTCAAGGTTGTGCAGAATTTTCAATAAAAACATAGACTTTGTCTAGGACTTCTCGCATGCTTCAGACCTTTACACATCATCATGACTGATGACGAATGCTGTCGAAATGCTTGGCGACATCTCTAAAGTCTGCGTAGCGCTTGCCATTGTCAATGTAGGTAGGGATGTTTAGGGTGTTAGCACTGATACGATTTAGCACCGTACCTGAGGAAATCCCTAGGATGCTTGCAAGCTGTTCAACATTGAGCCTTAATCCGTACTTTTCGGCTATGAACATTTGCGTCACAAGACTAGTCTGATTGTCAGAGGATTGGATTGCGGCCGGCATTCGGCGAGTCATAACAGGTGTCCCTTTTCTTGTATTGAGTCAAGGTGCTTGAGCAGAGCTGAGCGCTTGCAAGCGTCTTGGCTACGTTTCCAATGCATGTCAAGCAATGTTTCGACCTTATTCATTACAGAATCAGCTGCCCCGGGGAGCTGCCGCAGCCTAAGCATGTTCGGTCGTGAGTATGATGAAGTTCAGACATCTGCCTCCTTCTGCACCTGGTTGGTCGCGAACTTGACGAACTTTTTTGGGCCAGACTTAGGATTAGGCATAGCCACCTCATAGCCCTTTTCGCCCAGATCGCGATAGATGTTGCCAGTGCGGCCGCCCCATTTGGCCAGGCTCGGTTCGAGCGCAACGCGGATGATCGTGACTTGTGAGCCCACGGGGATGCGCTCGCCGCCGGCGGCGGGCATGTCTGCAGGGGGCTCAGTGGATGATGCTGGGACAGCTTCCTCCGAGGCGGTGAGTGTCGCAGGCTGGGCGTCAGCCACAGCCTGCGCATCGTCGTCCTGCGCGGCCGCAGCCGCGCCTGGTATATCTCCCTGGCCAGCATCCCGGGCCTCGGCCGCGTCAGCGGGGCTTTGCGCCTCCGCAGCTTGCATAGCCTCGGCAATCGCGGCCTGCGCAGCTTCAGCGCTGAGCTTTGGCTTCTCGTCCACCTGGATCTTCTTCTTTCCCCCGCGCACCTTCTGCGCTTGCGCAGCGGGGGTAGGGGTAGAAGAGGACTTCTGGGGCTTCAATGGATCGGTGGATTGCGTACTTTGTGCAGCTTTTTTGGCTTCTGCTTGTTTTTTGGTGGCTTCTACAGCCCGCTGATTGGCTCGCGTCTTGGCCTTTACTGTCTTGGCATCGACACCAAAATCCTGGGCGACCAGCAGCAGACCTTCGTTCGCCTTGTCCTCGCACATCCAATAGCGGTACTCCACGTCCCCATACATGATCAGCAACTGCAGCACGTCGCCGGGCGCATCTGTCTCCGCGATGTACTGCAGCAGGCCTGCTTGAGGTGCAACCTTGCCGAGATCCAGCAGCTTGCAAAGCTTCTTGGCTCGATCCTGGCTGTAGCCCTTGGCATAGTTGGAAGCAATGAGGCGCAACACCGCGTCGGAAGGAGTTTCATGCGTGCCGTTGCAGATCTGCTGCCAGGTGGAGGTAAGCAGATCCCACCGCCATTGCTCTTCATACTTAGTTTTGGCAGCGGCCTCTTCCTGGCGCACCTTGGCCTCGGCATCGCGTTCAGCGTCAGCTTTGACCTTGGCTGCAACCTCTTCGTTGTCTGCATCCTTGAGCAAGGTTTCTACCTGGTCGGAGGTCAGGACCGCGACGAGCTGGCCGTCTTTGTGCGGATTGGCCACCAGGGTGGGCTGAATGCCTCGTCGCTCCATGGCCTTGCCGATCAACTTGCGCAACGGCTTGTCCGTCGGGCTATCGTTACGGTCATCTAGGCGAAGGTAGCCCTTAACCTCACTGCTCCAGGAGTTGGGCATCAAGGCCTTGGCCTCACGGCCCTCGATGATGGTTTGCCCACGCTCCACAGCAGCGCGTTTGATGGCGATGGCATGCGCCTCTTCCTTGTCGTGGTAGCACTTGGGGTCTGTGCATACGTCTGCACTAGCCACGTCGTGATACAGGTCCGCCTGCGCACCTGTGCGCTTTGGACACTCTTTACAGCTGCCAGCGCGGGGCAGCAATTCAGCATCGGTGATCTTGAATAGAGCGCTGCTAAGCTTGAGCATGTAGTTTTGCTGGACATGTTCAGCACAGGCGCGATAGCCAATGGGATCGCCTGCATAGTTTTTCTGCACGCAATATGCCAGCGCTTTCAATTGCAGCGATTCATCTGGGATACGCGCAATGAGCAGGCCTTTGCTGTAGTCGATATCCCCAGTTCGAAGTGCCTCACGGGCTTTCTCGCAAAGGTCGAGTAGCTTGAGTCGGCCGTAGATATAGCTTCGGCTCTTACCTACTTCAGCGCCCAGCTGATCGGCGTTGATGCTCTGCGACTCCATCAACTTCTCGTAGCCCTCGGCTTCTTCCAGCTCAGTGATATCGGCTCGCTGCAGGTTCTCAATCACCTGTGCTTTGAGGGCCTGTGCATCGCTCAGTGGTCGAATAACGGCGGGGATTTCCGGCACTTCTGCCAGTTGGCTGGCTCGCCAGCGGCGCTCGCCGCACACCAGCTCGTACTGGGCAGGCTCACGCTTCTCGGCGCGCGCCCACGCCATTTCATCTTTGATGCGGTCCACTGGTAATGGGCGAATCAAGATGGGCTGCAATACGCCGGTAGCCTTGATGCTATCTGCTAGCTCCTGCAGCTTTGCTGGGTCGAAGTGCTTGCGCTGATTAGTGAGACTACGTGCGATGCTCAGCACTGGTACAGACTGCATCAACGGGCCAGCGCCTGGCATTGGCAGGTCAGCAGTATGGTTTTGATTGGTCATGGTGTTTGCCTCTGCTCAATGGGTTGCGGATGCTTCGTCTTGCTCGGCGGCCTCAGTGACCATAGTGATCAGTTGGTGCAGCAGGGCAACCAGGTTGCGATCCCCCGCCAAGCCAGCGAACGCACCAGTGATTGCCCAAACAAAGGAAGTCAGCGCTTCTGCTTGGAGGCGTGCCTGGTTGGGATATTGATTGACGATGAGATTCATTACCGCATCAGCCACTCCATCGGCCAGCGTTTCAGGTGTGCTAGCGTCAACCTGGTTGTAGATAGTCTTCATGCCAGCGCTCCTGGCGCATCGCCTGCCTGGGCGCCGTGGCTGAGCAGAACTTGTTGCAGGGGCTGACCCGCTTCAACTTCGTGCTGCATCTGCAGGCGTTCCGGTCGCGTGACGTGCTGCCAGATGCAGCAGTCAAACAAGTCTTGGGGATTGGAGTGAATGCCATGGCATTCAGGGCAGGCATGCAGCTGGGGGATGGGCTTGGTGTTCATCGCATAGCTCCTAGAGGGGGTAGCCAGCTGGCAAGAGCAACAGGTGCTGCTCTGCCAGGGCATAGGACATAGAGAATTCGTTTTGTTCAGGGCGCGCGGAGGCCAGGACCAGCGCGCCGCGAGCTGGGGTCTCGGTGCTTGGGTGTTTATCGGTGTGATCCAGCACAAAATCGAGGCCGAAGTGGTCGCACAGTGCTTGGGCATTGGTGCGCATGCCCGTGCCCGGGATACCGTAGATAACGATGCTGGGGTAGGTCATGCGCGCCTCGCTTAGAACTGCAGGGACAGGGCGATAGCAGAAGCGGCGCCAACCGTAAAGGCGACGACTGCGATCCAGATGGCGACCCAGTGCAGCGTGTTCAAAAAGCGCTGCTTCATCGGCGGGTAGAAGGGGCCTTCAAGTTGGATGGGCGCGGGCATTTCAGCGCTCCTGTACAGCAATGACCTGATTGCTCTTGAAGTGCTTGCGTGCAAAGTGCAGAGCTTTCTTCAGGCTGGGCGCAAACTTGGCGCGCCAGTGGCCGTTGTGGTGAAGCAAGTAGAGACTCATACCGCCACTCCGCGTACCTTGCGGTGAGCTGCTGCATGCTGGGCAGCGTCAGCCACGCCGATGTGAAGTAATGCACCGCCTCGGATTGCATGGTCTTCGCAAGACTGTGCATCCCTAGCCTGTTGATTTCCATGCAAACCTGACCCACCATTTCCATCCAATCTTGACCCACTCTGATTCGTGAGTCGTTGGCTC
>NZ_CAXYJV010000011.1:0-84531 GCF_964277875.1 uncultured Comamonas sp. | reverse complement strand
GGCGCTCCGTTCAAACAGACGCGGTGAGTCAGTTCACGAAGCAGTTGCACTCTTCGGTGCAACTGCCCAGCCCATACCCTGTGCTCCTCGGCGCATTCAGAAGGGGTGGTGCGCAGACGCAGGCCGTCGCTACGCTCGGCCCCCCCAACGGGCCGAGCGTAGCGATGGCCTATTGGTTTTTGGCTGTTGGGGTGTTCGCATTCCCCTTTTGCATGCGCCTGGGGCGCGGTGTTTGTGGGGTGGCGCTGGCACCGAAGAGTGCCAGCGCTTCGTGATCTAGCTTGCCGCGTCTGTTCGAACGGAGCGCCTTTGGCGCGTAGAGAGTTTCGCGGCACACCCCACAAACGCCACGACACAGGTTGCCCTTCGCAAAGCGAAGGGTCGCAAGCAGCAGGGGCGACCTTCTTTTGGGTACTTTTCTTGGTCGCCAAGAAAAGTACCTCGCCCGCCGGGGCGAGACCCGGCCAGCAGCCCTACGCAGTAGTAAAAAGCGCCTATTAAAAGGCACTGTTAACAGCCAGCAGAAAAGCGCAAATCAAGAAGCGCAGTTCAGCGCAGAACAGAGCAGAGCAGCGACCGGTCACTTGACCGGAATAACCGTAGAAGCAGGCACCGCCACCGCCGTCACACTGTTCTGCGGCGAGCCCTCAATCACCTTGTCCGAATACGTCATATAGACCAAGGTATTGCGCGCCGCATCCACCATGCGCACCACCCGCAAACGCTTGAACAGCAGCGAGGTCCGCTCGCTGAACACCTCTTCCTGCTGCTTCAAAGGCTTCTCGATGCTGATCGCGCCCGCCTGCACACAGGCAATCGAGGCCTCGGAGCGGTCCTCGGCCAAGCCCAGCGCGCCTTTGACGCCGCCGGTGCGGGCGCGCGAGACATAGCAGGTCACGCCTTTGACCAGCGGGTCGTCATAGGCCTCGACAACGATCTTGTGGTCGGGGCCGATGAACTTGAACACCGTGTCCACCGAGCCGATGGTGTCCGGTTGGGCCCAGGCGGCCGTGGCGGCCAGGCAGCCTGCGGCGACGACGGCGTGGCGCCAGGAAGAGGTGGTCAGCATGGAGGGTGTCCGAAAAAGGAGAGAGGGCTGCACCGGCGCCAAGGCCGGTGCATGCGGGAGCAGAGGATCAGGCCTGGGCGGCGGCTTGGGCCACGTGGCGCTGCAGATGCGCGAGCGCCTCTTCGACCTGGTCGACCAGCACCAGGCACAGATCGCCGGGTTGCAGGCGTTCCAGTGCGTGGTCGATGGCGACGAACTCGCCGTGGATATCGGTCACGTAGCTGGTGCGGCTGGCGCCTTGCAGGCCTTGGCGCAGCAGCGCGATGACTTCGCCGTCGGCGCGGCCGCGCTGGGCGGCATCCTGGTAGAGGATGACGTCGTCGAAGGCCTCGCCCAGCATTTCGGTCTGCACGCGGATGTCTTCGTCGCGGCGGTCACCGGCGCCGCTGATGACCACGCTGCGCTTGTTGGCGGGCATGGCTTCCACGGCCTGGATCAGCGCGCGGATGGCATCGGGGTTGTGGCCGTAGTCGGCGATGATCGTCGCACCCCGGTAGTCCATTACGTTGAAGCGGCCAGGGGCGTTGTCGCTGTCGTTGACAAAGCCTGCCAGGCCACGGCGGATTGTCTGCCAGGGCAGGCCAGCGGCCCAGGCGGCGCCGATCGAGGCCATGACGTTCTCGACCTGGAACGTGATCGCGCCATTGCGGGTGATCGGGATCTCGCGCAGCGGGATCGATTCGCGCCAGGAGCCTTCGGCGGCCACGATGCTGTCGCCATCGACATAGACGACGCGGCTGCCCTGGGCGCGGTGCGTGGCCATCAGCGGGTGGTGGCGGTCGGCGGCAAAGAAGATCACCTTGCCGGGGCAGACATGGGCCATTGCGGCGACCAGCGGGTCGGCAGCGTTCAGCACCGCGTAGCCGGTGGGTGCCACGTTCTGCACGATCACGCGCTTCAACACACCCACGTCTTCCTTGGTGGTGATGAAGTTCAGGCCCAGGTGGTCGCCTTCGCCGACGTTGGTGACCACGGCGACCTGGCAGCGGTCAAAACCCAGGCCTTCGCGCAGAATGCCGCCGCGTGCACATTCGAGCACGGCGGCATCGGTCTCGGGGTGGGCCAGCGCGTTGCGTGCGCTGCGCGGGCCCGAGCAGTCGCCGCTGTCGATCTGGCGGCCGTTGACGTAGACGCCATCGGTGTTGGTCATCGCCGTGCGCCAGCCGTGCGAGGTGAACAGATGGGCGATGACGCGGGTGGTCGTGGTCTTGCCATTGGTGCCGGTCACGGCGACCAGCGGGATGCGGCCGTCGTTGCCGGCGCTGAACATCTCATCGACCATCGGCACCCCGACATGGCGGGGCTTGCCGAACGAGGGCGCCAGGTGCATGCGCAGGCCGGGGGCAGCGTTGACTTCGACAATGCCGCCGCTTTGCTCTTCCAGGGGCTTGAGCATGGTCTCGCAGACCACGTCCACGCCGCAGATGTGCAGGCCGATGGTCTGGGCCGCTTCGATCGCACGGGCGGCGATTTCGGGGTGCACGTCATCGGTCACATCGGTGGCACTGCCGCCGGTGGACAGGTTGGCATTGTTGCGCAGCACCACGCGCTGGCCCTGGCCGGGCACACTGTCGGGGGTCATGCCTTCGCTGGCGATGCGGGCGATGGCGATGTCGTCCAGGCGGATCTTGGTCAACGCCGTGCCGTGGCCGGTGCCGCGGCGCGGGTCCTGGTTGACCAGGTTCACCAGCTCGCGGATCGTGTGCTGGCCGTCGCCCAGCACCTGGGGCGGCTCGCGGCGGGCGGCGGCGACCAACTGGCCGCCGACCACCAGCAGGCGGAAGTCGTGGCCGGGCAGGAAGCGCTCGACCATGATCTCGTCGCCAAACTCGCTGGCGGTCTTGTACGCGGCCTCCAGGCCTTCGCGGGTGGTGATGTTGACCACCACGCCCTTGCCCTGGTTGCCATCCTGCGGTTTGACGACGACGGGCAGGCCCACCTCCAGCGCCACTTGCCAGGCTTCTTCGACATCGGCCACCGGGCGGCCCATCGGCACGGGCACGCCAGCGGCATGCAGCAGGCGCTTGGTCAAATCCTTGTCCTGCGCAATGGATTCCGCCACAGCGCTGGTCGAATCAATCTCTGCTGCCTGGAAGCGGCGGGCCTTGGAGCCCCAGCCCAGTTGCACCAGCGAGCCGCTGGTCAGGCGGCGGAACGGAATGCCCCGGGCGACAGCGGCGTCGACGATGGCGCCAGTCGAGGGGCCGATGCGCTCGTCTTCATCGAGCTCGCGCAGTGCGGCAATGGCGGCGTCGGCATCAAACGGCGTGTCGTTCAGTGTGGCCTGGATCAGCGCTTCAGCCTTTTCCATCGCCAGCTTGCCCACGGCTTCCTCGGTGTACTCGACGACGACCTGGTAGGTGCCGGGCTCGGTCGTGACATGGGTGCGGCTGAAGGTGACCGGGCAGCCGGCTTGCGCCTGCAGCGACAGCGCGGCAACCTCGAGCACATGGGCCAGCGACAGCGCCTGGTCGGCGCCATGGGGCTGCAGGGGGGCGATATTGGGGAAGCGCGCACGCAGTTTTTCTTCAAAACCGGGGATGGTGCTGTAGCGCTGTTCGCTGTCTTCACAGCGCACGATGGTCTCGATGGCGGTGCTGCGGGTCCAGAGATTGGGGCCACGCAAGGCACGGGTGCGGGAGAGCTGCATAGTGTTTCTTTCAGATGGAGGGCCCGCTGAATCAGCGGGCCGTGCATGCTTGTCGTCGTGGGGAGCCGTGTCCGGCGTGTCAGGCGTTGTACTCGAAGGTCTTGATACCGGCACCGATCAGATCGGGGGTGATATCCAGCGCCCAGGCCGTGGCGATGGCGGCAAGCAGAGCCGAGGTGTCGGGCTTCTTGCCGCCCGGCAGGCTCAGCGCATCGAGGGTGCCCAGCACGCGCTCTTGCGCGCCGGTGGCCAGTACCACGTTGTTGCCCTTGATGACGACGGCGCGGCCGCCTTCGTGCTGGGCTTCGGTGTTGGCACGGTGGGCGGCCACCGCTTCGTTGTCCGCTTGGGCCGAGTACAGGACCACTTCGCCATCGCACAGTTCGGCGAGGTCGGCCACCTCGGGCAGGTCGGCATTGAGCACGCCGGCGCCTTCGTCGAGCACCACATCGATCTGGGTGCGCATCACGCGGCGCATCTGGCCGGGTTCGAGCACGTCATGGTCCGCCAGGCTCTCAAAGCCTTGCATGTCGGTCACCACGCCAACCAGGCAGCGGTCGTAGGCCAGGCCTTCTTCCAGGATGGAGCGGGCGGTCGTCTGGATCACCGCAGCCTGCGCCAGGCGGTTGGTCAGCAGGCGGTGGGCACCCGCCCAGTTGGCGGTATTGGTCTTCTGGGTCTGGCGGTTCGACAGGTACATGCCCTCGTCGCTGGCCACACCGGTGAGCTTGCCCGACAGCTGCAGCAACCAGCCCACCAGGCGTGCGATGAAGGCATTGTTCTGCGTGCCGACAATGCCCACCACGGGGATGCGGCCTGCGCCGGCACCGTCTTCGCGGGGGAAGAGGTGGTCTGCAATGGCCATGCCGACCGGGCGCGGCGCGCCGCTGGTGGGCTTGAGGTGCATCAGCAGGCCGGGGCCGGCATTGACTTCCAGGATGGCGCCCTGGCCCTGCATCGGCTGGGAGACATCCTTGAGGATCATGTCCATGCCGGCGATATCCAGGCCGACGATCTTGGCCGCCAGCACGGCGTAGTAGGCAACGTCGGGGTGCACGTCATCGAGGCAGTCGATCGCCATGTTGCCATTGCGTTGCAGCAGCACACCCTGGCCCTGGGCGATCACGCTGTCGGGCGTGACGTTCTGGCGGTTGAGTTCGAGCTTGACCGCACCGGCTTCCAGATTGATCCAGTCGAGCGGGTACTCCTGCTCGGGGCCACGGCGCGGGTCTTCATTGAGCACGGCCACCAGCTCGCGCAACGTGGACTTGCCATTGCCGTAGACGCTGACGGTCTCGCCCTTGGTGGCCGCGACCACCTTGTCGCCCACTACCAGCAGGCGGTGTTCGACGCCGTCGATGAACTTCTCGACGATGACGTCGGAGCCTTCGGGCTGGGCCAGTGCGAACGCGGCCTTGATGTCGGCCTCCTGCGACAGCTCCAGCGTCACGCCACGGGCATGGTTGCCGTCGGAGGGCTTGACGGTGACGGGAAAGCCGATCTCTTGCGCCACTTCCCAGGCCTCTTCAGGGCTGGCGACGATCTGGCCTTCGGGCACCGGCACACCGCAGGCGGCCAGCAGGCGCTTGGTGAAGTCCTTGTCCTGGGCAATGCCCTCGGCAATCGCGCTGGTCTGGTCGGACTCGGCCGTCCAGATGCGGCGCTGCGCGGCGCCATAGCCGAGCTGGACCAGGTTGCCGTCATTGAGGCGGATATGGGGAATGCGGCGCTCGCTGGCGGCATCGACGATGCAGCCGGTCGAGGGGCCCAGGTAGCGGTCGTTGATTGCCGTCTTGATCGCATGGACCGCCGGCTTGATGTCGTAGGGCTCGTCGTTGATTGCGGCCATCAGCAGCTGGTGGCCGTGTTCCAGGGCGACGCGGGCGACGGCCTCTTCGGGGCAGCGGAACACCATGCGGTAGACGCCGCGCTTGGAGATCTCGCGCGTCTGGCCGAACTCGGCCGGCATGCCCGCCAGGTTCAGCAGCTCGATGATCACGTGTTCCATCACATGGCCCATCCAGGTGCCGCCTTCGAGGCGCTGGATGAAGCCGCCGCGCTCACCGACGCCGCAGGTGTGCTCGATCAGGTCGGGCAGCCAGGTGGTGAGGCGTTCGTTCAGCCCGGGGATCTTGTTCGAGGGATAGTCCTCCAACTCTCCCAGGTCCAGCCAGACCTCCAGAACAGGGCGGTAGGTCCAGACGCTGGGGCCGCGCAAAAACGTGGTGCGCAAGAGTTGGATGGTATTGAATTTCGCCATATCGATCAACGGATAAACATAAGTAACAATTCCGGGGGGAATCGCCGTAGATGGGAAAGCATTGTGCGCCCAAATGAGGCAGATTAATCGCTGTCAGCCTATCGGCCATGTCAGACGTTAAAGACAGATGACGGCAGGGCGGCCCAGGCCGCCGTTCGCCACAATAATATGCGGTTGTTCACCGGACCACTGCCACCGCCCCGTGCGGAGAGAAAAACGCCATATGCAACATCAACATTCCGCGGACGCGTCAGCATTCTTTGCGGGTCCGCTAGGAACCCAATTGCGAGCCAAGCTCAATACTCTGGAAAACGTGCTTGCCGCCACTCCCGTTGACCTGACCTCCGATTTGCGCTTTGGCAGCGGCCAGGTGGTGCTGACCTCCGAGCGCCTGCTGGCCTATGATCCTGCTGCCCGGCAGTGGAGTGAGTGGGTACTAGCGCCGGATCTTTCGCTGCGTTTTTTCGACCATGGAGGCGTGGGCAGCCTGGAGTTGCATGACAGCACCCGGCGTTTGGGCCTGTGGCGCATCACACTGAGCCACCAGACGGCAGTGCTGGGGCTGATGCAGCAGTTCGAGCGCCAACGTGAGCGCTTGCTGCGCAACGAGGCCTACCAGGTGGTGGAGGACGAGCGCGCGCTCTGCCCGGTCTGTGGCAGCGTGCTGCCCCCGGACAGCGAGGAATGCCCGGCCTGCGCCCGCCAGCAGAATGCACCGACATCCAGCTGGGTGCTGCTGCGGCTGTGGCGCTTTGCCAAACCCTACAAAATGCAATTGTTGTTGGGTTTCGCATTGACCTTGTGCACCACGGCCGCCCAACTGGTCGCGCCATACCTGACGATTCCGCTGATGGACAAGATCCTGATCCCGTTCCAGAACGGCGAGAAGATCGATGCCGGCCTGGTGCGGTTCTACCTGGGCGCACTGCTGGTCTCGGCGCTGATTGCCTGGCTGCTGGGCTGGGCGCGCACCTTTGTGCTGGCGCGCGTATCGGAGCGCATTGGTGCCAACCTGCGCACGACGACCTACAACCACCTGCTGAAACTCTCGCTCGATTTTTACGGCAGCAAGCGCACCGGTGACCTGATGGCCCGTATCGGCGCAGAAACGGACCGCATCAACCTGTTTCTGTCGCTCAACGCGCTGGATTTTGCGACCGATGTGCTGATGATCGTGATGACCTCGGCGATCCTGTTCTCGATCAACCCCTGGCTTGCGCTGGTCACCCTGGTGCCGCTGCCGTTCATCGCCTGGATGATCCACACGGTGCGCGACAAGCTGCGCACCGGTTTCGAGAAGATCGACCGCGTCTGGTCCGAAGTGACCAATGTCCTGGCCGATACGATTCCCGGTATCCGCGTCGTCAAGGCCTTTGCGCAGGAGCAGCGCGAAGCCGACCGCTTTGCGGCTGCCAACCAGGTCAACCTGGAAGCCAATGACCGGGTCAACAAGACCTGGTCGCTGTTCACCCCCACGGTCACCTTGCTGACCGAAGTGGGTCTGTTGATCGTCTGGGCCTTTGGTATCTACCTGGTCGCGGGCGGCTCGATCACCGTGGGTGTGCTGACCGCGTTCATCGCCTACATCGGCCGCTTCTACACGCGCCTCGATTCGATGAGCCGCATCGTCTCGGTAACGCAAAAGGCGGCCGCCGGCGCCAAGCGTATCTTCGACATCCTCGACCATGTGAGCAACGTGCCTGACCCGGTCAACCCGGTCAAGCTGGGCAAGGTGCAGGGCGCGATCACGATGGAAAACGTCGGTTTCCGCTATGGCAGCCGCACCGTCATCAAGGACCTGAACCTGCAGATCCGCCCCGGCGAGATGATCGGCCTGGTGGGCCACAGCGGCTCGGGCAAGAGCACCCTGGTCAACCTGATCAGCCGCTTCTACGACGTGACCGATGGCTCGATCCAGCTCGATGGCGTCGATGTGCGCCGCATTGCGGTGTCCGACTACCGCCGCAACATCGGCCTGGTGCTGCAGGAACCCTTCCTGTTCTTCGGCACCATTGCCGAGAACATTGCCTACGGCAAGCCCGATGCGACGCGTGAAGAGATTGTTGCTGCTGCCCGCGCTGCCCATGCGCATGAGTTCATCCTGCGCCTGCCCCACGGCTATGACTCGCTGGTGGGCGAGCGCGGCCAGGGCCTGTCCGGCGGTGAACGCCAGCGCATCTCGATTGCGCGCGCTCTGTTGATCGACCCGCGCATCCTGATCCTGGACGAGGCGACCTCGGCCGTCGATACCGAGACCGAAAAGGAAATCCAGCGTGCGCTGGACAACCTGGTGCAAGGCCGCACGACGATTGCGATTGCCCACCGCTTGTCGACCCTGCGCAAGGCCGACCGCCTGGTGGTGATGGACCGTGGCGAGATTGTCGAAGTCGGATCGCATGACGCGCTGATGGCCCAGGAAGGCGCCTACTGGCGTCTGTACATGGCGCAGGCGCGCCGTGCCGAGGAGGATGCCGAAGCCGCTGGCGTGGTCACTGCGCGTGCGGCGGGCGTGACCTATGACATTCAGCCCCTGCCCAAGTCCCATGTGGACGGGTCCGATGAAAACCGCTGATCTGCAGCCCAGGAAAGCCTTGCCATGACTTTGACTACTTCTTCCGCACCGCTGCCGCTCAGCCGCAATGCCTTTGGCCGCCTGGTGTTTCTCAAGGACGGCGCCCCGCACCAGGTCAACCCGGTGCGCGCCTTTCCGCTGTCGGCCCCGTTGCACGGCATCTCCCTCATTGGTGAAGACGGCAAGGAAGTGCTGTGGATCGCCGATATGGAGGCCGTGGACCCGGCCGCCCGTGCGCTGCTCGACGAGGACCTGGCCGCGCGCGAATTCCAGCCGCTGATTGAGCGCATCCTCAGCGTCTCGACCTTCTCGGTGCCCAGCATCTGGACCTTGGAAACCGACCGGGGGCCCGTCCAGATGACCTTGAAGGCCGAGGAAGACATCCGCAAGCTGCACGGCCGCCAGAACCTGCTGATCACCTCGGCCGATGGCGTGCACTACCGCCTGCCCGATACCACCCGGCTGGACAAGGCATCGCGCAAGCTGCTGGAGCGCTTTCTCTAAGCGGCTTGTCCACAGCCCCACACCCCCATACCCCAGGCCCGGTTTTCCGGGCCTTGGTTTTTAAGGGGTCCTGGTTCCTGTCCCCCATGCTTTAGTCGGTCTGCCATTTGCAGGCATAATGCAATTCATTTGCAATAGTGGCGCGTCTGCCCCGGCTCTCGGGGGAGTGCGCCACTTGGTTTGATCGTCTGCCTCGCTCGTGTCCTCCCTGCGCTTCTTCCATCCCCTGTCTGTTTCGGCGCATGCGCCGAGGCCGCTGCGTGGCTGGGCGGTGGCGCTGCTGTGCTGGCTGTGTTTTGCGCAGCTGTGCATGCCGCTGCTGGGCAAGCTGCATGACATCAGCCATCTCTACGCCCGAGCGCTGCAGGCCGCTGTCCTAGCGTCTTCATCAACCACCGTGGGCGAACGCGACAGCAGCGATACCGTCGTCATCCCGGGCCACGGTGTGCATGACCTGTTTGGCAAGCACTCCGAGGCCGATTGCCAGGGCTTCTCGCATATGGCCCTGGGTGCTGGCCTGCTCTGCGATGCGCTGCAAGCCCCCTTGCTGCGGGCGGTGCAGGAAGCGGCTCCGACCGTGCTGGCCATCTTGCTGCGGCAAAGCCCCGCGCTGTTCTTTGCGCGTGGCCCTCCCTCTCTGACTCCCTCCTTGTTCCAGTGACACGGCCGCTGGCCCTGACCTTCGACGGTGCAGGCTAGCGCAGGCCGGTCTGTCTTGTTTTTTCCGCGCAGCTGCCGGGTGCATGGCGCCTGGCCGGTTCAGCCCGCAGTGCGGGGCTGCGCCTGCACATGCTGGGGATGCATGTGCTTTTCGAGGGGTAGATGATGGGTTTCCAGGCACAACAGGCGCAGCCGCTGATGGCGCGCGCACCGATTTTGAAGCCACAGGCGCGGGACTTGCGCCCGGTCGCAGCCGCGGTGATCGGCCTGCTGCTGAGCAGCGCCGCACTGGCACAGAACGCCGAAGACAGCACGCCGGCAACGGCCGCCACCACTGCGACCACCACGTTGCCCGAGGTGACGGTATCGGCCAGCGGCACCAACCGCACCGTGGATGACATGACCACGCCGGTGACGGTGCTGCAAGGCGATGCGCTGGTGCAACAACGCGGGGCCAGCCTGGGCGAGACCCTGGCCAATGAGCCCGGCATCCAGGCCACGCACTTTGGTGCCGGTGCCAGCCGCCCGGTGATTCGCGGCATGGACGGTGCGCGGGTCAAGGTGCTGAACGATGGCGCAGTGATCCAGGATGCCTCGACCATCAGCCCCGACCATGCGGTGGTGAGCGAACCGATGCTGGCCACCCAGATCGAGGTGCTGCGTGGCCCCTCGGCGCTGATCTATGGCGCCGGCGCGATTGGCGGTGTGGTCAATGTGCTGGACAACAAGATCCCCACCAAGGTGCCGGAGAAGGGCTATGAAGGCCAGGTTGAAGTGCGTGCCGGCACGGGCGCCAACGATGCAGCAACGGCGCTGTCGCTGACCGCAGGTTCGGGCCCTTTTGCGTTGCATGTGGAGGGCATGGCCCGCAATGCCGATGACTACCGCGTAGGCAGCGGCTGGGGCCTGGGCAACAAGGTGGACGGCAGCCGCGCGCGCAATGCGGGCGGCAGCATTGGCCTGTCCTGGATCGGCGACAGCGGCTATGTGGGCCTGGCCTACACCCGCACCCAGGCACGCTACGGCCTGCCTGGCCACAACCACAGCTTTGAAGGCTGCCACACCCATGGCCTGCAACTGCACTGCGGTGGCCATGACGACCACGACCATGGCGAGGAAGGCCATGACCACGACCACGACCATGAAGAAGAAGGCGTGCCGGTGGTGGACATGCACAGCGAGCGCTATGACCTGCGCTCCGAGTGGCGCCAGCCCTTTGCCGGCGTCTCGGCCATCCGTGTGCGCGGTGGCGTGACGCGCTACCACCACGACGAGATCGAGGGCGGCGAGATTTCCACCAGCTTCAAGAACCGCGCGCATGACATGCGTGTCGATGTGCTGCATGAACCGATTGCCGGCTGGACCGGTTTGGTCGGCTTTGAGGCCGCGCAGCGCCGCTTCAGCGCCACCGGTGAAGAAGCCTATGTGCAGCCGACCCGCACGCAAAGCCAGGGCGTCTACCTGCTCGAAGAGCGCCGCTTTGGCGATTTTGGGGTGGAAGCCGCGCTGCGCCACGACTGGCAAAGCGTTTATGCGAACGACGACGGTCTGGTGCGCAAGCACAAGGGCAACTCGGTGTCGCTGGGCGGCAGCTGGCGTTTTATGCCGGGTTACCGCCTGAGCGCCCATGTCACCTCGGCCAGCCGCCTGCCAACCGCCGAGGAGCTGTATGCGAGGGGCCTGCATATGGCCACCTCGACCTATGAGCTGGGCAACCCCGACCTGCGCAAGGAGCGCTCGGGCAATATCGACATTGGCATTGCACGCACCGCGGGCGACACGACCTATTCGGTCAATGTCTACCGCAACCGGGTGAACAACTACATCTACGGCCGCACCGTCGATGAGCATGACGGCCTGCAGCTGCTGCAGTATGCACAGCAGACCGCCACCTTCACCGGTCTGGAAGGCCAGATCCAGCACCGCATCAACGCGAACTGGACAGTGGGTGCCACCGGCGACCTGGTGCATGCCAAGCTCGAAGACGGCAGCAAGATCCCGCGCCTGGCCCCTGCCCGCGTAGGTTTGCGCGTGGCTGGCAAATGGGCCAACTGGCGCAGCGAGGCGCAGTGGCAGCTGGTCAAGCGCCAGAACAAGGTGGCGGACTATGAAACCGAGACCCCGGGCTACGGCATGCTGAACTGGCGCGTGAGCTACCACCAGACCTCCAGCGATGGCACGCCATGGCAGATCTACCTGAAGCTGGACAACCTGACCAACAAGCTGGCCTACGTGCACACCTCGTTCATCAAGAACGCGGCGCCGCTGCAGGGCCGTGCGGTCTCGCTGGGCTTTATCAAGCAGTTCTAAGCAGCTGGCTGTAGAAGCCTGAACGCCAAAGCCGCTGCCTCCACCAGGAGCCAGCGGCTTTTTTGCGCCTGGGTGGGGCGCAGCCGATCAGAGGTTGGAGATGCCGCTGCTCACATGCCCGGCCGGCACATGGGCCGCTGCGCTGGTCACATGGCCCGTCTGGTCGTCAAAGAAGAAATCGGGCTCGAACTCGCGCAGGAACTCGCCCTTGGCCAGGCCGCCGAGGAACATGGTTTCATCGACACCGATGTTCCAGTCCATCAGGGTGCGGATCGCGCGCTCATGCGCAGGCGCGCTGCGGGCGGTGACCAGTGCAGTGCGGATGCGCATCTGGCTTTGCACATCCTGCTGCAGCCGGTGTAGCGCGGCCAGCAGCGGTTTGAAAGGGCCATCGGGCAGCGGCCGGGTGGCATGTTCGATCTCATGGCGCTGGAACGCATCCAGCCCCTGGGCCTGGAAGACGCGCTCGGCCTCATCGGAGAACAGCACGGCATCGCCGTCGAAGGCGATGCGCACTTCATCGGGGTGGCTGTCCTGCGCTTGGGCCGATTCGGTCAGCACCCGCGCGGCCGGAAAGCCCAGCTGCAGCGCCTGCTGCACATCGGTGGCATTGGCCGACAGGAACAAATGCGCGCCCAGCGGCTTGAGGTAGCGGAAAGGGTCGCGCCCCTGGGTGAACACCCCGCGCTGGATCGAATGCAGCCCATGGGCCTTGCAGCTGCGGAACACCCGCATGCCGCTGACCGGGTCATTGCGCGACAGCAGCACCACCTCGACCTTTTGCACCGTGCCGCTGTTGAAGGCCAGCAGCTTGCGCACCAAGGAGAATGCCACCCCCGGCGGCGCCGGAATATCCAGCCGCTGCAGCTGCAGCCTGGCATAGGCCTGGTCCTTGTCCTGCTCGAAAACCCGGTTTTCTTCTTCAAAGTTGAACAGCGCCCGCGACGAGATCGCGACCACCAGCTTGTTGTCGAGAGTGGCAGCCATGGCCGTCCTTGTTGCTGAACTGGGGCCAATATAGCGCAGTCTTCCCAATCAACAGAGGTACTTTCTCCAGGGGCTAATACGGCCCAGCCAACCAAAGGTTGGCGGTTGAGACGAGGCGTGAAGCCGCAGGCAGTACTGAAAGTACGACAAGGCTTGGCGCGGCCGGCCAGGCAACGACGTATCAAGGGCTGTATTAGTCCCTCTCAATACCAGGCTTGGGAGAATTGGGAGATGACCCTTCCCAGATGCTGCTGCATCGCCTGGCGCGCCTGCTCGGGCTGGCGCTCGGCAATCGCGGCAAAGATGGCCTGGTGGTCCTTGAGGCTGGCCTCGCGCAGCTGCTCGGAGTGGAAATGCTGCTCGATCTTGTCCCAGCGCGGGTCCTGGCGGGCGTTGTCCCACATGGCTTCCACCATGTGCTGCAGCACGCGGTTGCCGGTGGCCTCGGCAATGGCGAGGTGAAAACGCCGGTCGGCCGCGTCGTAGGCGTCCTTGTCGGCCAGTTGCAGGCGCATGGTGGCGAGGGCGTCGAGCATGCGGTCCAGGTCGGCATCGCGCCGTTCGCTGGCAGCGGCGGCGGCAATCTCGGCCTCGACCAGCACGCGGGCGCGCAGGGTTTCCAGCGGGCCGGGGCCGGTGGGCACATCAAAGGCGGGCAGGCGGCTGGGGCCATTGGCGCCGTTTGGCTGCAGGTAGATGCCCGATCCCAGGCGCACCTCGACGAGGCCTTGCACCTCCAGCGCAATGATGGCCTCGCGCACGGCAGTGCGGCTGACGCCGAACATGTCGGCCAGGGTGCGCTCCGACGGCAGGCGCTGGTCGGCTGCCGCGCTGCCTGCGGCGGTTTCTTCAAGGATTTTTCTGGCGAGGTCCTGGTAGGACCTGACACCGGTGGTGCGGCTGTCGTCGTCAACCGGAGGGACCAGCTTGTGGGGCATCTTGCGCGTATTCCGTATTCCGTTCATCGGCCGGTCCGCCAAAACCGGAAGGGCCAGCAGCAGTGTAAGCCGCCGTCTGGCCCCAACGCGGCAAATACCGGACATAGTGGTAAACCATCAATCAAAATGGTCTAGCCAGTTTGTAGAATTGGTCTAACCAGATTTTTTGATTGCAGGAAAAGGTGCATCCATGAAGATGTCGTTTCGTTGGTTTGGCAGCTCGGACCCGGTGTCCCTGGCCTATATCCGCCAGATCCCCGGGGTCACGCATATCGTCTCGGCGATCTATGACGAGCCGGTGGGGGCCGTCTGGCCGGTGGCCAAGATCGACGCGCTCAAGCAGCAGATCGAAGGCGCCGGCTTGGCTTTTGAACTGGTGGAATCGGTGCCGGTGCACGAGGACATCAAGCTGGGCCGCGACAGCCGCGACCAGCTGATCGCCAACTACCAGCAAACCCTGCGCCATCTGGCCGCCGCCGGTGTGCAGGTCGTCTGCTACAACTTCATGCCGGTGTTTGACTGGACGCGCACCGAGCTGGCCAAGCAATTGCCCGATGGCTCCACCTGCCTGGCCTTTGACAGCCGCATGGCCGACAGCATCGATGCGGAAAAAGGCATCTCGCTGCCCGGCTGGGACAGCAGCTACCGCAGCGATGAGCTGCAAGGCCTGCTGCACGCCTACCGCCAGGTCGATGCCGAGCAGCTCTGGCAGAACCTGGCCTATTTTCTGCAGGCGGTCATCCCGGTGGCCGAGGAGTGCGGCATCAAGATGGCCATCCACCCCGATGACCCGCCGCGCCCGATCTTTGGCCTGCCACGGATCGTGAAGAACCGCGACGACCTGGCCCGTATCGTTGACCTGATCGACAGCCCCGCCAATGGCCTGACCCTGTGCTCGGGCTCGCTGGGCGCCGGCCCGCAGAACAATGTCGAGGCGCTGGTGCGCGAGTTTGGCGGCCGCGGCCGCATCCACTTTGCGCATATCCGCAATGTCAAGGTCTCGCCCGACGGCGATTTTGAAGAGACCGCCCACCTCTCGACCTGCGGTTCGCTCGATATCGCGGCCATCGTCAAGGCCTACCACGATGTGGGCTTTGAAGGCTATGTGCGCCCGGACCACGGCCGCATGATCTGGGGCGAAACCGGCAAGCCCGGCTATGGCCTCTACGACCGGGCACTGGGCGCCGTCTACATCAACGGCCTGTGGGAAGCGGTGGACAAGTTCTCACCCGGGCAGCAAGACAGCGCAGCGCCTGCTGCAGTCTGATTTCAAACCAAGGAGACATAACAATGAAGACCAAGACCACACCGCACGCGATGCTGCGCCGCAAGATCACCCAAGGTCTGACCCTGGGCCTGGCGCTGGGCACCGGCCTGGTCAGCGCCCCGGCGCTGGCGCAAACCGCCTACCCGACCAAGCCGGTGACCCTGATGGTGGGCTTTCCGCCAGGTGGTCAGACCGATTTTGCCGCCCGAGTGATCAGCAACAGCCTCGCGGCCAACCTGGGCCAGGGCGTGGTCATCGAGAACAAGGCCGGCGTCAACGGCAACCTGGGCTCGGCCGACATCATGCGCTCGGCCCCCGATGGCTACCGCATGCTGGTGGGCAACGGCTCGATGACCGTGACCCCGCATGTCTTCCCGACCTTGGGCATTGTCGACCCGACCAAGTTTGTGCCGGTCGGCATCTTGCTGCAGTCGCCGCTGGTGCTGGTGGTGCCGGCTGCATCGCCGGTGAAGGACTTTGCGCAGTTTGCCGCCCTCGTCAAGGAGCGCGCCAAGGCCGGCAAGGGTGTGGACTATGGCACCCCCGGTGCCGGCTCGCTGGTGCATGTGACCACCGAGCTGATGCGCGAGCGCCTGGGCAGCCCGGCGATGAACCATGTGCCCTACAAGGGCAGCGGCCCGGCGGTGATCGATCTGATGGCCGGCCGTATCGAGGCGATGTTCGATGCCACCTCGGTGTTTGATCCCTATATCAAATCCGGCAAGGTGCGCCCCATCCTGGTGACCAGCAGCAGCCGCGTGGCCTCGCTGCCCGATGTGCCGACCCCCGCCGAAGTGGGCCTGAAGGATTTCGAGATCATCTCGTTCATCGGCATGTACGGCCCGCCCGGCACCCGCCCCGAGGTGGTGCAAAAGCTCAATGCCGCCATCAACACGGTGCTGAAGGAACCTGCGGTGATCCGCAGCTTTCAGGAGCGCGGCGACCAGCCGGGCGGCGGCACGCCCGAGCAGCTCGATGCGATGACGCGCGCGCAGTACAAGCTCTGGGGCGATGTGGTCAAGGCCAACAAGATCCACGCGGAGTGAAACTGGGCCCCGCTAGTCTGGCCGGGCCAGGCGGGGTCCAACCGGTTGCTTAGCGCACAAACTGGTTGAGCTGGATGATGGGCATCAGCACCGCCATCACGATGATGCCGACGATGATGCCCATGCCGACGATCAGCAGCGGCTCCAGGATGGTGGCCAGGCGCATCGCGCGGCGCTTCACATCGCCGGCCAGCTGGTTGGCCACGCGCTGCAGCATCTGCGGCAGCTCGCCGGTCTGCTCGCCCAGGCGGGCAAACATCGACAGCAGCGCGGGGTAGCGCTTTTTCTGGGCCAGTGCCGAGGCGAGCGGTGCGCCCTCGCGCACCATGTCCAGCGCATCGATGGCATCCTGGCGCATGGCCTGGTTGGAGACCGTTTGCGCAGCGGCCTGCAGCGCCTTCAAGATAGGCACGCCGGCGTTGCTGAGCATGGCCAGGGTCGAGGCAAAACGCGCGGCATTGTAGTTGCGCGAGAGCTTGCCGATGACCGGCAGCTGCAGCCAGCCGGCATCAAAGCGCTGGCGAAAGGCCGGCTGGCGCAGCGACAGGCGCAGCATCACGGTGCCGGCAATCACCAGGCCCGCGCCCAGCCACCACCAGTGGCGGATCAGGTCGCTGAAGCCCAGCATGATGCGGGTGAGCAGCGGCAGCGCATGCTTGGTGCCGGAGAACACCTCGGCCACCTGCGGCACCACATAGCTCATCAGCACCATCACCACGACAAACGCAAAGCAGGTGACGATGGCCGGGTAGAGCGAGGCACCGATGAGGCTGTTCTTGAGCTGGTCGCGCTCTTCGAGGTCGTCGGCCAGCCGCGACAGCACCTGGTCCAGGTGGCCGCTGTGCTCGCCCGCATCGATCACGGCGCGGTAGATCTGCGAAAAATCACGGGGGTAGAGGGCCAGCGACTTGGCAAAAGTGGAGCCGCCATTGACCTCGGCGCGCAGGCTGGCGACCAGCTGGCGCTGGGGCTCGCTGTCGATCTCTTCGATCAGCGCGGTCAGCGCGCGCTCCAGCGGCAGGCCGGAGCTGATGAGGCCGGCGAGCTGGCGCGTCCAGACTGCCAGGCTGGTGGCATTGAAGACCGCGCGCCGGCTGCGCACCGTGCTGGCACCGCTGTCGTCGACATCGCCCAGCGGCTCGACCGCCAGCGGCACCATGGCCTGGGCACGCAGCAGGCTGCGTGCCGCCTTGGCGCTGTCGGCTTCGATCATGCCCTTGCGGGTCTGGCCCTGGGCGTCAAGAACTTCGTACGAAAAAGCGGGCATGGACTGGTGGATATAACAAGGTGGCGCCACGGCCACCCCGGGCTATTGTGCCTGATCCACATGGCATGCCGATGGCAGCGGCCCGATCAGGCAGCGGCTGCGCCGGGCATCTGCACGGGGCCGTCGAGCGCATCGGCACGCTGGGCAGCCGGGCGCTGCAACAGCGGCAGCGCGTAGTCCTGGAAGGCGGGCAGGCTCGGCAAGGTGCCTTCCTGCATGCTCCAGCCGATGTAGCTGGCCAGGTACAGATCGGCCGCGGTGAAGTGGTCGCCACAGGCATAGCGCTTGCCGGTCACCGCCAGCTGCAGGCTGCGCAGCACATCGTCAAACCGGCCATAGCCGGCCGACAGCGCCTGGCGCTCGGTCTGGTTCTGCAGCCAACCCTCCGCCTTGGCAGTGGACACGGCCTCGACCGGTCCGGCGACAAAGAACAGCCAGCGGTAGTAGCTGCCGCGCTTGGGGCTGTCCAGCGCCGGTGCCAGCTTTTTTTCGGGGTAGAGGTCGGCCAGGTAGGCCAGGATCGCGCCGGTCTCGCTCACCACCGTGTTGCCATGCTGCAGGGCCGGCACCTTGCCCATGGGGTTGAGTGCCAGGTAATCGGGCGCCTTCATCGTGCCGCCAAACTCCAGCCGCACCGGTTCATAGACGGCGCCGCACTCTTCCAGCATCCAGCGCACGATACGGGCGCGGGACTGGGGGTGGTAGAAAAAGCGCAGCGGGGCGTTGTGGGAGGTCATGTCTTGGTCCTTCGGGTGACAGGCAAAATCGCCATGCCCCGTAGGTTAGGCAGGGAGGCTGACAGAAACTGTCAGCAGCTGACATGGAGCCGCAGGTTCTTAGGACCAGCCGTCCAGGGTATAGCCGGTCTCTGCCAACCACTGCTGGATGAGGCTGTGCCGGCTTTGCGGATAGCGCTCCTGCAGTTCCTGCATCGCATGCACCCGGTCGGCCCGAAAGTGGCGAAAGCCCTGGCGCAGCTCGCACCAGGCAGAGACCACCCGGCTGCGGTCGAAATAGGCCATGGCGAAGGGCCAGACCAGGCGCTCGGTCAGGCGGCCGTGCTGGTCCTCGTAGTGCAGCACCACCTTGTGCTCGGCACGGATCGCGCGGCGCAACGCGGTCTGCCAGGGCTCGGGCTGGGGGTTGGGCTGCATGTTGGGCACCATCAGGCCGCTGGTGTCGACTGCGATGCGCAGCTCCAGCGGCAGGGCGCTGCGGATGCGGTCCATCGCGGCGCTGGCGGCACTGGCCAGTTGCGGGTCGGCCTGCAGGCTGGCCCAGCGCGCGCCCAGCAGCAAGGCTTCGAGCTCATCGGCATTGAACATCAGCGGCGGCAGCAAAAAGCCGGGCCGCATTTCAAAGCCAATGCCCGGATCGCCCTCAATGGCCGCGCCTTGCTCGCGCAGGCTGGCGATATCGCGGTAGAGGGTGCGCAGGCTCACCTCCAGGGTCTGGGCCAGCGCCGGGCCGGTTTGGGGCTGGCGGGCGCGGCGCAACAGATCGAGCAGGCGGAGCAGGCGGGCGGGGCGGGACATCGCGCAAGCATAGCCGGTCTGCCGGGCCTGCGGCTGGCTCAGCCCGGCGCTTTTTGCCCGATCTCGAAATTGGCCTGGATCTCCAGCGCACGTACCAGGCCGGAATGGTCCCAGCCCGCACCGCCATGGGCCACGCAGCTGTTGAACAGCTCCTGCGCCTGGGCGGTGTTGGGCAGTGACACGCCGAGCTGGCGCGCGCTGGACAGCGCCAGGTTCAGGTCCTTTTGGTGCAGCGCGATGCGAAAGCCCGGATCAAACGTGCGCTGGATCATGCGCTCGGCATGCACTTCCAGAATCTTGGACGATGCAAAGCCGCCCAGCAGTGCCTGGCGCACCCGGGCCGGATCGGCACCGGCACGCGATGCAAACAGCAGAGCCTCGGCCACCGCCTCGATGTTCAGCGCCACGATGATCTGGTTGGCCACCTTGGCGGTCTGGCCGTCGCCATGGCCTCCTACCAGGGTGATGTTCTTGCCCAGGGTCTCGAACAGCGGCTTGACCCGCTCGAAGGCTGCCTCCGGCCCGCCGACCATGATGGACAGGGTGGCATTCCTGGCCCCGACCTCGCCGCCCGATACCGGCGCATCCAGGTACTGCGCGCCCAGTGCCGTGATGCGCTTGGCAAAGTCCTTGGTCGCTACCGGCGAGATGGACGACATATCGACCACAATCTTGCCGCTGCTGCCCTTGAGGCCGGCGGCCAGGCCATCAGCCGCAAACAGCACTTGCTCGACGTCGGGCGTGTCGGGCACCATCACAAAGACGATGTCGGCCCGCTCGGCCACACCGCGCACCGATGTGCATTGGGTGGCGCTGCTCTCGGCGATGGCGGCGGGCACCTTGCCGCGCGTGTTGATGAACAGCTGGTGGCCGGCGGCGATCAGGTGGCTGCACATGGGCGCGCCCATGATGCCCAGGCCGATAAAGCCCAGTTTGAGTGGCGTTGCATGCATGCGGAAATCTCCTTGGTTTTTATCGATGTGTGGGTGTCGGTCCCGGGGCGGTCAAGCAGTGGCCGCCGCGCGCTTCTGGCCCGCCACGGTCTGCAGCCAGTGCAGGCCCGCCTCGGTGCTTTGCGCGGGCTTGTATTCGCAACCCACCCAGCCGCTGTAGCCGATGCGGTCCAGGTGCGCGAACAGGTAGGGGTAGTGGATCTCGCCCGTGCCCGGCTCGTGGCGGCCCGGGTTGTCGGCCAGCTGCACATGGCCGATGCGGGCCAGGTGTTTTTGCAAGGTGGCAGCCAGCTCGCCTTCGCTGCGCTGGGCATGGTAGATGTCGTACTGCACAAAGGCATTGGCGGCGCCTACTTCGTCCAAAATGGCCAGCGCCTGGTCCGTACGGCCGAGGTAAAAGCCGGGAATGTCGAAGGCATTGATGGGCTCGACCAGCAGGCGCAGGTTGGCCATCTTCAGCGCCGCTGCGGCAAAGCGCAGGTTGTCGACCAGGGTGCGGCGCAGGGTGGCGGCATCCACACCGGCGGGCGCCTTGCCGGCCAGGCAGTTGAGCTGGGGCACGCCCAGCGCGTGGGCATAGGTGACGGCCTTGGCAACGCCGGCGCGGAATTCATCCACCCGCCGGGGATCGCAGGCAATGCCGCGCTCGCCGGCCTCCCAATCGCCCGCAGGCAGGTTGTGCAACACAATCTGCAGGCCCGTGGCATCGAGCCGCTGCCGGATCTCTTCGACGCTATGGGCATAGGGAAACAGAAACTCCACGGCCTCAAAGCCGGCCTGGGCGGCGCGCTCGAAGCGGTCGAGAAAGGGCACTTCGGTAAACAGCATGCTGAGGTTGGCAGCAAAACGGGGCATGGCAAAACTCCGGTTAAAAAACGAGGGGCTCTTCAATCCAGCATCGCGAGGGCGCTGGGCGCATCGGCCTTGCCGGTGGCCAGCCCTTCGAACTCGACGACGTTGTCGATCTCGGTGCCCATCGCGATATTGGTCACCCGCTCCAGAATGCATTCGATGACGACCGGCGTGCGGTGCTCGGCCATCCAGGCCTCGGCCTGCTCCATCGCGGGCGCAAAGTCTTCGGGGCGGTGCACGCGGATGGCCTTGCAGCCCAGGCCTTCGACCACCTTGATGTGGTCCACGCCATAGCCGCGCGCGGCCTCGCCGGCGTCCATGTTGATGTTGTCAAAGGCGAGCTGCACGCAGTAGTCGATGCTGAAGGCGCGTTGCGCCTGGCGGATCAGGCCCAGGTAGCTGTTGTTGACCAGCACATGGATGTAGGGCAGCTTGAACTGCGCGCCCACGGCCAGCTCCTCGATCATGAACTGGAAGTCGTAGTCGCCCGACAGCGCAACGATCTTGCGCTGCGGATCGGCCACGCGCACGCCCAGCGCGGCCGGCGTGGTCCAGCCCAAGGGGCCAGCCTGGCCGCAGTTGATCCAGTGGCGCGGCTTGTAGACATGCAGAAACTGCGCCCCGGCAATCTGCGACAGGCCGATGGTGGAGACATAGGTGGTGTCGCGGTCCAGGGTCTGGTTCATGCACTGGTAGACGCGCTGGGGCTTCATCGGCACGTTGTCGAAGTGGGTCTTGCGCAGGTAGTCGATGCTGTTCTTGCGGCCCTGGCAGTCGGCCACCCAGGCGCTGCGGTCGCGCAGCTTGCCTGCGGCCTTCCAGTCCTTGGCGACAGCGACGAACTGCTCCAGCGCGGCCTTGGCATCCGAGACGATGCCGTAATCGGGCGCAAACACGCGGCCGATCTGGGTAGGCTCGATATCGACATGGATGAACTTGCGGCCCTTGGTATAGACATCGACCGAGCCGGTATGGCGGTTGGCCCAGCGGTTGCCGATGCCCAGCACAAAATCCGAGGCCAGCATGCTGGCGTTGCCATAGCGGTGGCTGGTCTGCAGGCCGCACATGCCGGCCATCAACGGGTGGTCATCGGGGATGCTGCCCCAGCCCATCAACGTGGGGATCACCGGCAGATCGAGGGTCTCCGCCAGTTCCACCAGCAGGTCTGCGGCATCGGCATTGATGACGCCGCCGCCGCTGACGATCAACGGGCGCTCGGCGGCATTGAGCATCGCGATGGCCTTCTCTGCCTGCTTGCGCGTGGCGGCGGGCTTGTAGACGGGCAGAGGCTCGTAGGTGTCGATGTCGAACTCGATCTCGGCCAGCTGCACATCGATGGGCAGGTCAATCAGCACCGGGCCGGGGCGGCCGGAGCGCATCAGGTGGAAGGCCTGCTGGAAGGCGCCGGGCACCTGGGCGGGCTCCAGCACGGTGGCTGCCCACTTGGTCACGGTCTTGGCGATGGAGGCAATGTCCACGGCCTGGAAGTCTTCCTTGTGCAACCGGGCGCGCGGCGCCTGGCCGGTGATGCACAGGATCGGGATCGAATCGGCGCTGGCCGAGTACAGCCCGGTGATCATGTCGGTGCCGGCCGGCCCGCTGGTGCCGATGCAGACGCCGATATGGCCTGCCACAGCGCGGGTATAACCCTCGGCCATGTGGCTGGCGCCTTCGACATGGCGGGCGAGGATATGGCTGATGCCGCCATGCTCCTTCATTGCTGCGTACAGCGGGTTGATGGCAGCGCCGGGAACGCCGAATGTGACGCTCACACCTTCTTTTTCCAGCACGCGGACGGCGGCTTCGATCGCTTTCATTTTGGCCATGGGGTCTCCTTTACAGCTGGGATCGACTGTAGGGAAGGCGGGCGTTTGCCGGAAGGCGCAGGCGGACCATAAAATTTATTCCAGCCAGGAATGGACGGCGGTGCGCTGCATGCCGCATCATCGGGCGCAGAGGTGCTATGAACCTGTTCAAAAAAGCGCTCAGCATGTGACATGCGGCCTGCCAGGCCGCAGCTATCCCAGGAGACACAACCATGGACCGACTCGATGCCATGCACATGTTTGTGCGCGTGGTGGAAACGGGCAGCTTCACCAAGGTGGCGCAGGAGTTTTCATCGACCCAGCCTACGGTGACCAAGCAGGTGGCAGCGATGGAGGCGCGGCTCAAAGTGCGCCTGCTCAACCGCAATACGCGGGGTGTGAGCCTGACCGAAGCGGGCGCGCTGTACTACGAGAAATGCAAGCGCATCGTCAGCGATGTGGCCGATGCCGACAATGTGGTGCAGGTGCGGCAGACGCAGGTGCAGGGCCAGCTGCGCATTGGCAGCTCAGTGGCGTTTGGGCGGCGCGTGCTGATTCCGCTGGCGATGGAGTTCATGCAGCACAACCCGCAGGTGCAGGTGGACCTGAGCTTTGAAGACCGCTACACCGACCTGGTGGCCCAGGGCATCGATGTGGCGCTGCGCCTGGGCAAGCTGGCCGATTCATCGCTGGGCGCGCGCATGCTGGGGGTCAATCCCTGGGTGCTGGTGGCCTCGCCCGCCTACCTGCGCAAGCACGGCACGCCCCGAAAGCCGTCGGAACTGAAAGAACATTCGGCGCTGATCTACAGCAGTGTGCAGGGCAATGACGTCTGGCGGCTGCGCAATGCCAGTGGCGAGTCCGTCTCCGTGCCGGTCACCGGGCGGCTGCGCTCTAACAACCTCTCGGCCTTGCTGGCTGCGGCGCGCTCGCACATGGGCGTCGCCGCGCTGCCGCGCTATGTGGCGCATGAATCGCTGAAGGCGGGCCGCGTGGTCGAGGTGCTCAAGACCTGCCGCCTGCCGGAGCAGGAGATCCACGCCGTCTACCCCTCACCGCGCCTGGTGCCGCAAAAGGTGCAGTCCTTTATCGCGTTCCTGCAGGGCAGCTTTGATGCCGCCTGGTGGGAGAACCTGCCCCAAGGCGGCTAGGCGCGGAGCGTCTGCCCAGCCTGGCAGCCCGGATCACAGAATCAGAATGGCGCGAAAATCGTTGACGTTGGTGTGCGTCGGCCCGGTCACCACCAGATCGCCCAAAGCCTCGAAAAAGCCATAGGCGTCGTTGCGGTCCAGGTGGTCGCTCAGGCGCAGCTGCAGCGCCGCAGCGCGCTGCAATGTGTCGGGCGCCACGCGCGCGCCGGCATTGTCCTCCACACCATCGATACCATCGGTATCGGCCGCCAGCGCCCAGACACCGCCCTGGCCTTGCAAGGCCTGCGCCAGGCCCATGCAGAATTCGCCCGCGCGTCCACCGCGCCCCTTGGCCGCGCCGGGCTGGCGCGGTCGGATGGTCACGGTGGTCTCGCCGCCCGAGAGGATGACGCAAGGTTTGGCAAACGGGCTGCCATGGCGGGTCACGGCGCGTGCCAACGCTGCATGCATCTTGCCGATCTCGCGCGATTCGCCCTCGATCTCGTCGGACAGCACATGGGCGGCAATACCGGCGGCAACGGCGGCTTCGGCCGCTGCATCCAGCGATTGCTGGGGCGTGGCGATCAAATGCACCTCGTGGCCGGCAAAGCGTGGATCGCCGGGCTTGGGGGTTTCCAGCGCGCCATCCTCCAGCGCGGCGCGCAGACTGTCGGGCAACTGGATCTGGTAGCGGTTCAGAATGGCCAGCGCCTCGGCGCAGGTCGATGCATCGGGCACCGTGGGGCCGCTGGCGATGACCGAGGGGTCGTCGCCAGGCACATCGCTGATGGTCAGGGTCACCACCTTCGCGGGATGGCAGGCAGCAGCCAGGCGCCCGCCCTTGATGCGCGAGAGGTGCTTGCGCACACAGTTCATCTCGCCAATGGCCGCACCGCTCTCCAGCAAGGCCTGGTTGATGCGCTGCTTGTCCTGCAGGTCCATGCCGTCGGCGGGCAGGGTCAGCAGGGCGGAGCCGCCGCCCGAGACCAGGCAGAGCACCAGGTCATCGGCGGTCAAGCCTTGGGCCAGCGCCAGTATGCGTTCAGCTGCCGCTAGGCCGGCGGCATCGGGTACCGGATGTGCGGCTTCAACCACCTCCAGGCGCTGGGCCAGCCCCGGAGGGCGGGGCGGAATATGCCCGTAGCGGGTGACGACCAGGCCCGACAGCGGTGCATCCTGGGGCCACAGGGCTTCGAGCGCCTGCGCCATCGAGCCGCCCGCCTTGCCGGCGCCCAGCACCACGGTGCGGCCCTTGGGCGGCGGCGGCAGGTACTGCGCCATGCTGTGCAGCGGCTGGGCGCGCTGCACCGCGCGCTGGTACAGGTCCAGAAGAAACTGCTGGGGATCGCGCCGGGGATCGGCCAGCGCTGGGGATGGGGTGTGGCTCATGCGGTAGGTCTCCGCTGGCCATTATGAAAGCAGGCGGCGCGCGCCGGTGGAATAGGCGTTATTCCGGGTCACGCGCTGTACAGCCGCGATGGCCGCCATCAGCCCGGTGGCGTGCGGTTGCCCCAGTCGGTGTAGAACACGCCCGCCGTGTCCTTGCGGATGTAGACATAGGCCGGGCCGGCATGGGTGTCGCCATGGGCATGGGCCTTGTCGGGAATGCGCCAGTAGTAGACGGTGCCGTCCAGCTCGGCAAAGTGGCCGATGTACTGCAAATCCTCAGCCAGCACCGGGTCGGCGCTGGCCAGCGACTGGCCCAGTTCCATGCGCACATAGCGCGGCACGGAGCGCTCCTGGGCCTCCGTCAACCCGGTGCTGCCCAGCCAGGGAGCCTTCTCCTGCACGTCGGCCTCGGTCTGCAATTGCTCTTGCTTGGTGCGGTATTCGCGGCGGAACTCGGGCGTTTGCATGTGCGCCGCCAGCGCGGGGTCTTCGTTGCCGGCGCTGGTTGGGGGCTGGGCGGCCGCTGCAGCCGGGGCCATGGCCGGCGCAGCCTCCTGTGCCTGCGGCGTGGGTGGCGGTGGATCGTCGGGGGGCTGCTGCAGGCAGCCGGCCAGCAGGGTGCAGGCCGTCAGTGCCACTGGCAGGGTGGTTCTAGAGGGAGCAGACATGGCGCAAGCATAGCCTGGGTGAGGTGGGACCGGCGCCGCTTTTGCTGAAAAAAGGGCGCCGATCAGGGCGAAAGGCGCAGGTTAAGCCGCTGCTTAGGCGGCGTAGCCTGCACGCAAGGCCTGCGTGGCAATATCGAGCGAGCGCAGACGCAAATCGCCATCATAGACATCGCAAACCAGCATCAGCTCGTCGGCCCCGGTGTGCTGGGCCAGCACCTTCAGGCGCTGCTGCACCCGCTCGGGCCCGCCAATGGAGGCTACGGCCAAAAAGCCTTCGATCGCCTGGCGCTCGGCCATGTTCAGGCTGTCCATAAAGCCTTCAACCGGCGGCGGCAGCAGACCGCGCTTGCCGGTCACAATGCCCAGCACGCGCTGATAGGTGCTGCTGGCGAGGAACTCGGCCTCGCTGTCGGTAGGCGCTGCAATCACCGGCGCGCCGACGATCACATAGGGCTTGTCCAGCGTAGCCGAGGGCTTGAACAGGTCGCGGTACAGCTGCACGGCCTGCTGCAGCATGCGCGGCGCAAAGTGCGAGGCAAAGGCATAGGGCAGGCCCAGGTGCGCGGCCAACTGGGCCGAGAACAGGCTCGATCCCAGCAACCACAGCGGCACATTAGTGCCAGCGCCCGGCGTGGCCACCAGCTTCTGCCCGGGTTGGGCGGGGCCCAGCAGGCGCTGCAGCTCCATCACATCGCGGGGGAAATCTTCTTCGGTCTCGACCCGGTCACGGCGCAGGGCGCGCATCGTCATGCCATCGGTGCCTGGCGCGCGGCCCAGGCCCAGGTCAATACGGCCCGGGTAGAGTTCGGCCAAGGTGCCAAAGGCCTCGGCCACCACCAAGGGTGCATGGTTGGGCAGCATGATGCCGCCCGAGCCCACGCGGATGTGCTGGGTCGCACCCGCCACATGGCCGATCAACACGGCTGTGGACGAGCTGGCAATGCCCGGCATGTTGTGGTGTTCGGCCATCCAGTAGCGCGTAAAGCCGAGCGACTCGACATGCTGCGCCGTGCGCACGGCCAGTTGCAAAGCCTGGGCAACGGTGCCGCCTTCGCGCACAGCCACCAGGTCCAACATCGAAAGCGCGGGGGGTGTTTTTGTCTCAGTCATGCGGACATTCTTGCCTAGGCAAATATCCTTTGCTGACTGTGGGTATGGGGGAAATGCGTAGGCCGGAGCCTTGTTTTAGTCAGACCGAGGCGGCGCAAAAGCTGCCTGAATTCAACGCTGCCGAATCGCCCGCGCGCAGCTGATCCCCACCAGAATTCCCCAGAGCAGCACCAGCAGCGCCGTCGCCAGGTAGCGCTCGCCTTGCTGCATCGCAAACCAGGAGATCACCAGCGCCATCAGGCCGGCGATGCGCATCAGCCGGCGCAGCTGCGCGGTGGACATGCGCGGCTGAAAATGGCGCAGCGCCGCCAGGCTGGCGATGGCCAGCACGGTGAGCCAGAGAAACAACATGCCGCCGTAGGGCGCGACGAGGGTATTGAGCGATTCCAACATGGGGCGATTGTGTCAAATCGCCAATACCCGTTGGCGCGGTCGGCGCCGCCAGGGTATGGGGAGGGGCGTTGTCAATCGCGGGTGACGCGCACGACTTCTTCTGCGCTGGTGATGCCTTCGCGCACCAGGCGCTCGCCGTCCTCGCGCATCAGGTGCATGCCGTTGGCCATCGCCTGGTTGCGGATCTCGGACTCGGGTGCCTGGGCGTGGATCTGGGCGCGGATGGCCTCGTCCACCACCAGTAACTCGAAGATGCCGGTGCGGCCCCGGTAGCCGCTGGGGTCGCTGTCGTCGATGCGGCGCACCAGGCGCTGTGCCAGCACGCCCAAGAGCGAGGAGGACAGCAGAAACGGCTCGACGCCCATGTCGGTCAGGCGGGTGATGGCACTGGTTGCATCGTTGGTGTGCAAAGTGGCCAGTACCAAGTGACCGGTCAGCGAGGCCTGGATGGCGATCTGCGCGGTTTCGAAGTCGCGGATTTCACCAATCATGATGATGTCCGGGTCCTGGCGCAGGATGGCGCGCAGCGCCTTGGCAAAGGTCAGGTCGATCTTGGGGTTGACCTGGGTCTGGCCGATGCCCGAGAGCTCGTACTCGATCGGGTCTTCCACCGTCATGATGTTGCCCTGGCTGGCATCGAGCCCGCTGAGCGCCGCATACAAGGTGGTGGTCTTGCCCGAGCCGGTGGGGCCGGTCACCAGCACGATGCCGTGCGGCTGGGCCACCAGTTTTTCAAAGCGCGCCAGCGTTTCGCCCTGCATGCCGACCGAGCCCAGGCTGAGCTTGGATTCGCTCTTGTCGAGCAGACGCAGCACGGCGCGCTCGCCATGGGCGCTGGGCAGGGTGGAGACCCGCACATCGATGGCGCGGGTGCCCAGGCGCAGGCTGATGCGGCCGTCCTGGGGCAGGCGTTTTTCCGAGATGTCCAGATCGGCCATGATCTTGAGGCGCGAGATCAGCGCCGCATGCAGCGCGCGGTGGGGTTGCACCACTTCGCGCAGCGAGCCATCGATGCGAAAGCGCACGCTGGAATGGCGCTCATAGGGCTCGATGTGGATGTCCGAGGCGCCGTCGCGCGCAGCTTGCGTGAGCAGCGCGTTGAGCATGCGGATGATGGGAGCATCGCCAGCCGATTCGAGCAAGTCCTCGACGGCGGGGATGTCCTGCATCATGCGCGAGAGGTCGGTGCCTTCTTCCACCTCGCTGATCACGGTGGCGGCATTGGATTCGCTGTGCGAATAGGCGGCGCTGATGCGCTGGGCCAGTTCGGCATCGTCCAGCTGGGCCAGGTGCTGCACGGGGTACTTGCGCAGCACCTCGGACAGCGCGGAGCCCTGGGGCTGCGCGCCGTGCCACAGCAGGTGCTGGCCGGCATCTTCTTCCAGCAGCAACTGGCTGCTGCGCGCAAAGGCATAGGGCAGGGGGTGGCGCATGGGTTCGGCTCTCTGTGCGCGCTATCAGGGCTCGAAGCGCATGCCTTGCGGCGTCACGGTCAGCGGGCGGGACTCGATCACCGGTGTTTCCGAGTAGCCCAGTGGCGTGCCCGAGGTCTGCTGGCCCATCGGCGTGATGATGGACGAATCGTTGATCGGCACGCGCGTGCTTTGCTCTGGCTGGGCGGCAATCTGCGCGCCGCGCATCAGCTCGTAGCGGTCCATGCTGACCTGCTGGGTGGCGGCGGCATCGCGCATCACCACGGGGCGCAGGAAGACCATCAGGTTGGTCTTCTTGCGCGAGCGGGTGTCACTGCGGAACAGCGCGCCAATGCCGGGGATATCGCCCAGGTAAGGCACTTTCTGCACCGAGCCGGAGTACTGGTCTTGCAGCAGGCCGCCGATCACGATCACCGAGCCGTCGTCCACCAGCACGGTCGATTCGATCGAGCGCTTGTTGGTGGTGGGGCCATTGGCATTGGTGGTCGTGCCGTCGAGCACGTTGGAGGTTTCTTGGTAGATCGTCAGCTTGACGGTGCCGTTGGCATTGATTTGCGGGCGCACGCGCAGGGTCAGGCCCACGTCCTTGCGCTCCACCGTGGTGAAGGGGTTGACGGTGCTGCTGCCCGTGCTGTTGGCGTAGGAGCCGGTGACGAAGGGCACGTTCTGGCCGACCAGGATCTGCGCTTCCTGGTTGTCCAGGGTCAGCAGGTTGGGGGTGGCCAGCACATTGCCATCGGCATTGGTCTGCAGCAGGTTGGCCAGCGCGCCCAGCACATATTCGCCGTTGTGCTTGAAGGCGATACCGGCATTCATGCCGGCGCTGGGCAGGGTGCTGTAGGTGCCATTGGCAATGCCGGCGGCCAGGTTGAACAGGTTGGCCCCGCCCACGGTGAAGTTGTTGCCGATGACGCCGACGACGTTGTTGCCCTGGCCCAGCAGACTCTGCCACTGCACGCCAAACTGCGCGGCCTTCTCGGCGCTGACTTCAACGATCAGGCTCTCGACCAGCACCTGGGCGCGGCGGCTGTCGAGCTGGTCGATGACCGAGCGGATCTGGCGGTACAGCGGCTCGGGCGCGGTGATGATCAGCGAGTTGGTGGCCGTGTCGGCCTGGATGATGCCGCCGGTGGCGCTTCCGCTGTCGCCCGAGGTGCCCAACGAGGTGCCGGTGCCCAGGCGCGCGCCCGAGCCCAGGCCACCAGCGCTGCTGTTGCTGGCGCTGTTGCCCAGCGTGCCGCTGGTGCTGCCACCGAGCGAGGTAAGGCCGCTGCGCGTATTGGTGCTGAGCCCACCGCTGCTGCCGCTGCTCGACAGGTTGGTGGAGGGGCTTGCACTGTTGCCGTCCTGGCCGGCCAGCGCCGCGCGCAAGGTCGTCGCCAGCGCGGTGGCATCGGCATTGCGCAGGTAGACCACATGGATGTTGCCCGAGGCGTTGGCGCCCCGGCTGGGGCTGTCGAGCTTGCCGATCAGCATCTTGGCCTGCGACAGGCGTGCCGGGTTGGCCGCGCGCAGCAGGATGCTGTTGGTGCGCGGGTCGGCCAGCACCGAGGTGCGGTAGGCGTTGTCGGTCTGCGCGGCGCCCGGGGCTGCGCCGGCAGTGGCCGTGCCGCTGGCGGACACGGTCTGGCCGCCTTCCAGCAGGCGCTGCAGCATGGGCACGATGTCGGTGGCCACCGCATGCTCGAGCGGCACCACTTCCACATCGCTGGCGTTGGCCACATCCATCGACGCGATGATGCGCGAGAGGCGCTGCAGGTTGTCGGCGTAGTCGGTGATGACCAGGGAGTTGTTGCCCGGGTTCACATTGATGGTGTTGTTGGGGCTGATCAGCGGACGCAGCACTGGCACCAGGTTGTTGGCGCTCTCGAAGTTGAGCTTGAAGATCTGGGTGACGATCTGGCTGCCACCGGGCACCTGCCCGCCGGCGCCGCCCTGGGTGATGCGCACCGTGCCGCCCTGCAGCTTGGCATCGGCCTCGGGCACGACCTTGTAGAGGCCTGCGGCCTCGACCACGGTGTAGTTCTGCAGCCGCAAGGCGGCGAGGAACTGCTCGAACGCAGCCTGGGGCGAGACGGGTTTGTCGGTCACCAGGTTCATCGTGCCCTTGATGCGCGGGTCCACCACCACGCTCTTGCCGGTGATGGTGGCCATCGTGCGCGCGATGGACTCGATGTCGGCATTGGCAAAGTTCAGGGTCACCGGCTCGCCGGGGCGAATGCTGGCAGTGCCGGCGTTGACAGCCGTCTGCGCAAGCGCCGCGCCATTGCCGCCCATTAGAAGGACGCTCGCCGCAATGGAGTGCAGCGCAAATCGATAAATGGGAGAGTGGTAATGCATCATATGTTCAACCAACCGAGAGCAGCACGCGGCTTCCGCTGCGCTGCCCGATCATAGTCAATAGATTTGCGAGAGCCGCCTCGCGCCCTTCGGCGGCCCAGGCTTCCCCCTGAAAACGCAGGCGCTGGCCCACCCATTGGCCCTGGCCTTTGAGCTGGAGCGCGCCATCCAGGGTGGTCAGCTGCAAGCTGGTGCTGTCACCCCCTTGCAGTTGCAGGCGGTAGCTGCCCAGCGGCTGTATCGTCGACAGGCGGGAGGTCACCGCCATCACATCCAGATCGGCGCCGCCTTCGACCTGCAGGCGCCCGGCATTGAGTGCCAGCGACAGATCATGGGTCTTGAGCAGCAGCTGGCCCTGGGGCTGGAGGGTGTTCCAGGGCGTACCCAGACCCACCAGCAGCGATGCCGGCCAGCGGCTTTCATGCGCGCCCAGTTGCACCTTGGCACCGCCCCAATGGGGCTGGATGCGGATGGGCAGGGGCGCGGCCATGCAGCAGCTGGCGTTCCAGCGCATGTTCAAGCCCCGCAGGCTGGGGCGCAATGCCCAGTCCACCCGGCCGGGCAGGGCCATCTGGTCGCGGCTGGCCTGTCCGCCAGTCAACACCCACTGGGCGGAACCGTTCCAGACCGTGCCACGCGGCTCGCGCAGCTGCAGCTGGCCCTGGCTGGCCCAGGCCAGGCTCTGCGCCAACCAGTGTGCGGGCGCAAACAGCACCAGGGCGGCCAGACCGCCCGTGCAGGCGCCCAATGCTGCCCAGCGCCAGGGCGCACGGGCGCTGCCGTGGGGCAGGGTGGGGTTCAAGCGTTGCCGGGCCATGCGCTGTGTGCCGCTTACTGGGCCGGCAACTGCAAGACGATGTTGCCCGACCAGGTGGGCGCGGCAGCGGAGCCTGCGCCCTTGGCCGGCTCGTCGCGGGTCAGGCGCAACTCGGTGGCAATCGCATGCGCATTGGCCCGCACCTGGCCCAGCCAGCGCTGGGTGGAGGCGGCCGAGGCGCGGCTCAACGTGACCGTCACGCGCTCGCCGAGCACCGTCAGTTTGGCGCTGGTGCCCAGCTGCTGCGTGAGCGAGGCTTCGAGCTGCTGGCGTGCCTGCGTGGCGGTGATCGTAGTGGCCGATTGCAGCTGGCGCGCTTCGGCCTGCAAGGCCTGCATGCGGGCGAGCTGCTGGTCCAGCTGCGCATGTGCGGCGGGCGCGCTGCGCCAGGTCTGCAGCACCGGCGCAATGGCCAGCCACCACAGGAGCGCAATCAGCACCACGCCAGCGGCCAGGCTGACGCCCCGGCGCTCACGCGCATCCAGCGCGCGCCAGCGTTGGCGCAGCAGTTGGGCTGCGGAGGACGAGGCCGCTGCAGATGCCGGCGGGCGGGAGGAGTGTTTCTTCATGGCTGGGCCTGCGCGCGGATGACCCACTGGTCGTTTTGCATCTGGGCCTGCAGGCCCTGGGCTTGCAGTTTCTGGCGGAAGGCATCAAAGCCATCGGTGGGCAGGCCGCGCAGGCGCAGCTCACCGCCGCTGTATTCGACCGTGCTCGGCACCGTACCTGCGGGCAGGCTGGACAGCGCCTGGCCGGCAGCGGCCAGCAGCGGTTCGGCGTCTGACGGCGACAAGCCGCCCGAGGCCTGGCGCAGGTTGGCGACTTCGCGTGCCATCTGCACGGGCGCATCGACCACGACTTGCACGTTGGGGAAGGCCTGGGTCAAGGTGCTGCGCACCAGTGCGGCCTTGGCCTGCAGCTGCTGGCGCTCTTGCCAGGCCCAGATATTGGCGCCCACCAGGCTGAGCACCACCAGAGCCAGCACGGCCCAGCGCGCCGGGCGCCATGCCGGGGCATGGAGCACATCATTGAGGCCGCTGCCCAGGCGCCGTTGCAGGCGGTTGCGCCCACTGTTGGCAAATTCGAGCTGCGCCAGGTCCCAGTCGCTGCGTGCAGCATCGCGCATGGTCTGTGCAGGGCTGTAGAGCTGCACCGGCCGCTGCAGCCAGTGTTCGGTGGTGCTGACCACGGCCGGCTCGGCATGCACGATGCTGTCGGGGCCGAGCGAGGGCAGCAGTGCTGCGCTCTCGCGCGAGACGGGCAGCACCAGCACTGCATCGGCGCTGCCGGTGCCATAGACCACGGCCTGCGCCAGCTCAGGGCTGCCGGTGACCAGGATCTGCGCGCCATCGGGCGACGGCTCGCCCGGCGCATGGCTGGGCACCACGCGGGCTACGGCGCGGCCTGCGGCTTCGAGCACCTGCAGATGCTCGCGCAGCCACTGGCGTGGGCAGCAGGCAACCCAGATCGGTTCGCCCTGGCCGGTGGCACGGGTATCGGGTTGCAACGCGAAGTGCAATTGGGCCGGGTCGTCCAGCAGGCGCTCTTCGAGCAGTCCCTCGAGCACGGCACGCAGCCGGGGCGAGCCCGGGCCCACGCCTTGGGGCAGGCTGACCCGTTGCCATGACAGCAGGGCCGCCGGTACCACGGCCACCACCTCACCGGCGCGGCCGGGTTGGGGCAGCAGGCCAGCGGTGGTGGTGCCTTGCTGGCTGATGGCCACGCCATCCGGAGACAGGGCGTAGCTATAGCTTCCGGCTGCGCTGGGCGCCGTGTCCGGCCCAGCGGCCAGCGGCAGTGAAATCAGTAAGGTACTCATGAGCGTGTTGTGCGCTGCATTGTAGAGGGCTCGGCTTCACCAAACTGCAATACGTTTGTCATCATGTTTCTGTTAGCGCGCCGCCACCGGGTTGCCGCTGCCATCGCCCATCAGGCTGGTGGCCAGCGCGGCACCGCGCTCGCGCACCACGGTCGTTACATTCAGTCCCTGGCGGTAGACCAGGGATTTCTCCTGCACCACCAGGTCGTCAAAGCGCAGGCGCGCCCAGACTTCGAAATACACCGATTTGACATCGAGCAGTGCGTTGGCATTGGTGAGCGCGGTGTTGTTGCTGAAGCGCTGCTGTAGTTCGGCGGTGCTCTCGAAAGCCTTGTTCAGCCGCATCTGGGTGATTTGCTGGGCCGTTGCAAAATCCAGGCCCTCCACGGCGGCCCAGATGACGGTGGCCGAGGCGGTATTGACGTTGACCCTGCTCTCCTGGGGCAGCAGCACCACATAGGGCTCCAGCTGGGTCAGGGTGGACGGCGACAGGCCCCACCAGGCCAGCTCCTTGTAGGTGCGGGGCAGCAGCGGCGCATTGGCGGCCTTGCCCTCGCTGCGCAGCGCGGCCAGCGCCTGCTGGCTGAGGACGGTCAGCTCGGCACCGGGCAGACCCAGGCGCTCGAACAGGCGCTGGAACTGGCGCAGCGCAACGGTATTGATCTGGTTGTTGGAGACCAGGTTGCGGATGTTGAGGCGCGCCTGGGCATCGACAATCGCGCCCGACAGAAAGGCCTGGGCAGCATCGATGCTGCTGTCATCGGCATTGCTCTGGTTGTTGGAGGCCTGCAAAAAGGTGGACAGGCGTGCTTCGGCCAGCGGCACCGACCAGGGCTCGGACAGCGAATCGGGGCCGCCCACGCGCGCATCCTGGCGCAGCACCTGGCGAGAAAAATCCAGACCGCCCAGTAGCAACCAGGCGGCCTGCACGCGGGTGCGCTCGGCGCCTTCGACCTCGAGATTGCGCCATTGCTGCCAGACGGCGCTGGCGGCAATGGTGGCCACCAGGGTGACGGTGAGCATGGCGGCCAGCAGTGCTGCACCGCGCTGGCCGCGAGCGGGGATGCGGAGCGGCTTCATGATTTGTTGCCCGACACGATGGGGTTGACCCAGTCGTTGGTGATGACGCCCGACAGCGCGCCCGGTGCAGGCAGCTCCAGGCGCAGGCGGATGCCATCGGGCAGCGCCACCGTCGTGGGGTTGTTGGCATCGGTCTGGGGATTGGCGCCCTGGCTGGACAGCGGGTTGCTCCAGCTGTTGCCCCGGAAATACAGCAGCTGCCAGCCGCTGATGGGCATCAGCACGGTTTGCTGCGGGCCGCCGTCGCCGGAATTGTTGGTGATGGCGCTGTTGGTGACGGCATGGGCGGCCATGTCCCAGGCCTGCTGCCATTGCTGCAGATCACGCACTGGCGAGGATTGCCAGCGCACCCAGTAGTCGCGGTTGCCCAGGCGGTGCTGGGCCCAGCTGACGACGCGCAGGCCTTGCTCGTTGATGTCACTGCTGCGGCGCGTGAGCCGCAGCACGCGGCCATCCCAGTCCAGCGGGGTGGTGCTGGAGACGCGCTCGATGCCATGGAGGTCGGTGTTCCACTGCGACAGTGCAGCCTGCACCACCATCACCTCTTCGCTGTAATCGCGGGCCTGCTGCTGGGCGCGCACCATGCCATCGATGCCGCGCCAGCTGGCGATGGTCATCACGGCCAGGATGGAGATGGCGATCAACAGCTCGATCAGGGTAAAGCCCTGGCTGCGCTGCTGACTGAAACGGGGGAAGCGCTGCATCAGTACCTCCCCACGATGGTGCTGAGGCGCAGCAAAGGTGCGCCACCGGAGAACACATGGGCATCGATGCGGCGGAAATCCGGGTTGGGCGTGGCAAACACGCCTACGCGCACATCGAACAGGCGGCCGGCCTGCTCGCAGGCCACGCTGGTGGTGCCCAGCCCGGGCAGTTGCTGGGAGAGGCGCGCGGCGATCAGCTGGTTTTCGGCGCAGATCTGCGCGAGCATCACATCGCTTTGGCGCCCTGCGGTCTGGGTCAGCGCGTTCATCGCCTTGCCGCCGGCGAGCAAGGCGATCGCGACAATGGCGAGCGCGACCAGCACCTCGATCAGGGTGAAGCCGGAGTGGGGCGAGGACTTGCTGCGCACGCGGTGCTTGTCGGGAAAGGGTTCAGGGGGCCTGCAGCGCAAAGGGGCGCACACCATCGGTGGCCACGGCAATGCTGCCCGCGCTGCGGTTGGGGTAGGCCAGCACCACCGTCTGGGGGCCGATCAGTGCCTCGGGCCCCAGGATGATATCGCCACTGCTGCGCACTGCCACCGGCGGATGCAGCCAGGCGCCCTGGCGGGTGCCGCCTTGCAGGCCTTCGATCACAAAGCCCTGGCTGTCGGCCCGCCAGCGCACTGGCTGGCCGCTGGCGCGAGACTGGGCCCGGGCGGCCTCCAGCTGCGCGGCCAGGCGCTGGCCTTCGCGCTGAAGCTGGTCCTGGCTGTTGTCGCCCATCGCAAACACCACGCCGGCGCTGGCCAGCGCCATCAACGTGATGACGACCAGCAGCTCCATCAAGGTAAAGCCGCGCTGGCGGCGCGGCTGGAGGGGGTGTGCAAGGGCGCGGGGCATGGAGGCCGGAGAGCGGGGCAGCGGGAAAAGGCAGAAAGCAGGAATCAGGCGGGCTTATTGCCAGCTGCCGATGTCGGCATTGTTGCCTTCACCGCCGGCCTGGCCATCGGCGCCAAAGCTCATCACATCGACCTCGCCTTTGACGCCAGGGTTCAGGTACTGGTAGGGGTGGCCCCAGGGGTCATTGGGCAGCTTTTCCAGATAGGGTTTCCAGTTCATCGGCGCGGGGCCGGAGGTGGGGCGGTTGATCAGCGCAGCCAGGCCTTGCTCGGCGGTGGGGTAGCGCTGGTTGTCCAGCCGGTAGCGCTTGAGCGCGCCGCTGATGTTGGTGATATCGGTGCGCGCGGCGGTCACGCGGGCCTCGTCGGCAGCGCCAATCACGTTGGGCACGATCAGCGCGGCCAGCACGCCGATGATGACCAGCACCACCATCAGCTCGATCAGGGTAAAGCCGCGCTGGAGGTTGGCTTGGATGCGGCGTGCAGCAGACTGCGGGCGTAAGGAAAACATCATGCTCTCAGGTCTCAGGGGGCAAAGTGGTGAAACTGACATCTGGGTGCATCATAATCTGCGAATGGTGACACTATCACGCAACCCCTGGTCTCCTCGGTTGGCGGCCGGCCTTTTGTGGGCTGGCGCTGCGGCATTGGCGGTGTTCTGGGGGCTCAAGCTGTCGGCGCCGCGCCAGGTGCTGTCGGCCCCCCAGGCCGGTGGGCCTGCCCCGGTGCAGGTCGATGGCGCCGCAATGGCGCGCCTCTTGGGCGTGCAGGATGGCGCTCCCGTTGCGGCGCCCGCTGCCCCCACCCGTTGGCGCCTGCTGGGTGTGATGGTGGGCAAGGACAGTGGCGGAGGCGCTGCCGTCATCGCCGTCGATGACCAGCCAGCCAAGGTGTTCCGCGTGGGCGCGACCGTTGCCGATGGCCTGGTGCTGCAGGCGCTGCGCAGTGATGCCCCGCGCGCCGTGAGCCTGGGCGCTGGTGTCGATGGCCCGGCCGCTGTCACCATCAACCTGCCTGCGTTGCGCCCGGTGGATGCCGTGGCTGCGCCGGTCCCCGCTACCGCACCCAATACCGTGGCTGCGGCCCCGCAAGCGGCTGCTTCTGTGCCAGCGCCTGTTCCGGCCACCGCGGCGAATGTGGACCGCAGCACGGGTTCGCTGCGCGACTGAGCGCTGGCGCTTTACGTAAAAGTTTGTTGGGTGGCTGAGGGTTCTTACAGATCGCCGAACAGCGGCAATCGGAGCCATTCCCCATAAGCGAGTTTGACCGAGGGCCAGTCCTTGGCCAGCGGCAGCCGTTGGCCCCTGGTCAGCAGCCAATGCGCGCATTGCGCGACTCCCGCGTGGCTGATCCAGAGAACGGGCTGGCCCGTTTCCCGCGCCTGTTGGCGCGCGGCATCCAGCGCACGCGTGATGCGCGCCATCATCGTGGCCAGCGATTCGCCGCCGCCTGGCGCATAGGCCATGAAGTCGGCCGTCCAGGCCTGCATCTCCTCGCGTGCAATGCCATCCCAGCGCTGGCCTTCCCAGGCGCCAAAGTCCATTTCTGCCAGATCGTTGCAGGCGCGCAGCTGGAATGCTGGTGCCTGCGTCTGCAAGGCGGCGGCCAGCTGCGTGCAGCGCTGCAGCGGGGAGTGCCAGACGGTGCCGGCCGGCAGCGCCTCGGCCGTCCAGGCGCTTTGCAGCGCTTGTGCGGCGGCGGCGGTGGCCTTGTCGTCGGCAGCCATGTCCGTGCGGCCGTAGCAGACGCCCGGCGCCACCAGCGGCTGGGCATGGCGCTGCAGCCACAGCGCCGTCATGCCAGCGCCTGGGCCAGCCAACTGCCGGCAGGGCCCAGCGACAGCGCTGCACCCAGGTAGAACGCGATTTCGCTGACCTGCTCGGCAGCGCCCAGGCCGTCGCCGGTGAAGCCTTGCAGGCGGCGCTGCAGCCACTGGCGCATCCACAGCGCAGCGGCGGCGCTGAGCACCAGCGCCAGCAGCAGCACCACCCAGCCTTGGGCCAGGCCCAGCAGCAACGCGGCAGGCAAGGACCAGGCTACGCAGCAAGCCAGGCCTTTGCGGCTGATAAAGGCCGCCAGCGGCTTGCTTTTGGACGAGGCGCTGTCGCCCACATGGGGCAGGCTGCGCACGACGAACATGGGCCAGAGGCGGGCGATGACATGGGCGGCCACCAGGCTTGCCATGGCCAGCGCCAGGCTGTGGCTGGCGAGCAGCGCGATGAGGGCGGTCTTGCCGAGCACGGCCAGCACCATGGCCATTGCGCCATAGGCACCGATGCGCGAGTCTTTCATGATCTCCAGCGCGCGCTCACGCTGGTAGCTGCCGCCGAGGCCATCGACCACATCGCTGAGGCCATCTTCATGGAAACAGCCGGTGAGCAGCACGGTGGCCAAGGTGCTGAGCACCGCAGCGGCCAGTGGGCTGTAGCCATTGCCAGACGGCAGCAGCAGGCTGCTGGCGGCCAGCACACCGGCGGCCACCAGGCCCACGATCCAGCCCACACCGGGGAAATGGCCGGCGCTGGCGCGCAGCATCTCGGGGCTGTAGCCCACCCAGTCGCCCAGCTTGCCGGTGATGGGAATGCGGGTGAAAAACTGCACCGCCAACAGAAAATGGCGCAAGGCTTGCATGCTGCGGCTGGGCTCGTTCGGCGTTAAGCCTGCAGGAACAAGCGGTAGGCCGGGTTCTGGGTCTCTTCGATCCAGGGGTAGCCCAGGTTGTTCAGGAACTGCTCAAAGCTGTGCGAATCTTCCTTGGGCACCTGCATGCCGACAAGGATGCGCCCATAGTCTGCGCCCTGGTTGCGGTAGTGGAACAGCGAGATGTTCCAGTTCGGGGCCATCAGGCTCAGGAACTTGAACAGTGCGCCGGGCCGCTCGGGGAAGATGAAGCGCAGCAGGCGCTCGTCCTGCGCGAGCTGCGAGCGCCCGCCGACCATGTGGCGCACATGCTCCTTGGCCAGCTCGTCAAAGGTCAGGTCCAGCGCTTCAAAGCCGTTTTTCTGGAAGTTGCGGCAGATCTTTTCCGACTCGCCCTTGCTGTTGGTCGAGATGCCGACAAAGACATGGGCGCGCCGGTCATCGCTGATGCGGTAGTTGAATTCGGTCACGCTGCGTGCGCCACCGGGCAGGTTGCCAATGACTTCGCAGAAACGCTTGAAGCTGCCGCGCTCCTCCGGAATGGTGACGGCAAACAGCGCTTCCTTTTCCTCGCCCACATCGGCGCGCTCGGCGACAAAGCGCAGGCGGTCGAAGTTCATGTTGGCGCCGCTCAGGATCGCGGCATAGGTCTCGCCCTTGGTCTTGTTCCTGGCCACATACTGCTTGATGCCGGCCACGGCCAGCGCGCCCGAGGGCTCGACGATGGAGCGGGTGTCGACAAAGATGTCCTTGATCGCAGCGCAGACGGCATCGGTGTCGACTGTGATGTATTCATCGACCAGGCCATGGGCAACGCGGAAGGTTTCCTCGCCCACCAGCTTGACGGCGGTGCCATCGGCAAACAGGCCCACATCGTTCAGTGCCACGCGCTTGCCTTCGCGGGCCGACTGGATCATCGCGTCCGAATCGTTCATCTGCACGCCGATGACCTTGATCTCGGGCCGTACGGCCTTGATGTAGTTGGCCACCCCGGCGATCAGTCCGCCGCCGCCAATCGCGACAAAGACCGCATTGAGCGGCGAGGAGCCGATTTTCTGCACCTGGCGCATGATCTCCATCGCGATCGTGCCCTGGCCGGCGATCACATCAGGGTCGTCGAAAGGGTGGACAAAAGTCAGGCCTTGTTCCTTTTGCAGCGTCAACGAGTGCTCGTAGGCATCGCTGAAGCTCTCGCCCATCAGCACCACCTCGCCCCCCAGGCCCTTGACGGCATCGACCTTGACCTGCGGCGTCGTGGTCGGCATCACAATGACGGCACGGGTGCCCATGCGGCTGGCCGACAGCGCCACACCCTGGGCATGGTTGCCTGCCGAGGCGCAAATGACACCCGCCTTGAGCTGGTCGGCCGTCAGATGGGCCATCTTGTTATAGGCACCCCGCAGCTTGAAGCTGAATACCGGCTGCTGGTCTTCGCGCTTGAGCAGCACCTTGTTGTGCAGGCGGCGGCTGAGGTTCTTGGCTGAGTCCAGGCTGGATTCAATGGCCACGTCATAGACACGCGCAGTGAGAATTTTCTTCAGGTAATCGGCCGGCGTCAGCGCGGCAGCAGTCTTGGTGGGCATAGGGATGCACGCTAGAGAAATGAGGCAACGAGAAGGTAGCGCATGCGGATGGCGCGCCTGGTTGATGCGCCAGCCCGCAAGACATGCGCGGGTGGCGGCATGGGCGGGGGTGGCGGGCATCAGGTGATCGAAAGACCGATGCACTATAACCGCTGGCGTTCACTGGAGCGGACCGGCAGTGGATTTGCGCCAGCGACAGGCAGAAAAAAAGCCCCTGATGTGAATCAGGGGCTTGAAACCACCATTTGAGAGGTGGAGGAGACAACTTGCAAGCTACATCCAGCAGTTTTGGCATCGCCTGGCTGTGGAGCAGCAGATGGGTTCAAGTATAGCGATGTTTCTGCTGCGATGCAGCAAAATAATGCCCGCAACCATTTTTTTCTCCAATGCTGTTGATAGACAGCAACAAATAGCAGGGGGTAGGGCAGATCTGCCACACTTGTGGCGTCTGATTTTTGGAGAGATGCAATGGAATGCACGGTGACGTGGACGGGTGCGAGCGGCGCCCGCTCCGGAATGGGCTTTGTGGCAGAGACCGGCAGCGGCCATGTGGTGGCCATGGATGGCGCGCCCGACGCGGCCAACCCGGCCAACGGCGGCCAGAACTTCGCGGCCCGCCCGATGGAGCTGCTGCTGGCCGGCACCGGCGGCTGCACGGCCTATGACGTGGTGCTGATCCTCAAGCGCGGCCGCCACGATGTGAAAAACTGCACCGTGGCCCTGAAGGCCGAGCGCGCCGACACCGAGCCCAAGGTGTTCACCAAGATCCATATGCAGTTCACCGTCACCGGCAAGGGCATTCCGCCAGCCGCCGTGGAACGCGCGATCGCAATGAGCCACGAGAAATACTGCTCGGCCAGCATCATGCTGGGCAAGACGGCCGAGATCACCACGGGGTTTGACCTGGTGGAAGGCTAAAAAGCACAGTGCGCGAGCGATGTTGCAGAAAAGCCGCCTTGCAGGGCGGCTTTTTGTTGGGCGGCTTGGCTGGCGATCTCGGCGACCAGTCAGTCCTCTTTATATATGGTGCGCCGTCACCGTCATCACCTTGGAGGCGATCTTCATCAGCATCCGGGCGGGCAGGGGCACGGGCAGGGCGCCGGCGTCCACCGCCGCGGCGGCATGGCGTTCTTCGTCGGCTTTCATCTGGCTGACGACGGCGCGCGAAGGTGCGTCGTGTGCGGGCAACAGCTCCAGGTGCGATTGCAGGTGCAAGGATACCTGGTTCTCGGTCTCTTCGACAAAACCCAGGCTGGCGCGGTCGCTGACCGTGGCGGCCACGGTGCCAATCACGAAAGCGCCGGCAAACCACAGCGGGTTGAGCAGGCTGGGGCGCTCGCCCAGATCCTGCAGGCGCTGGTGGGTCCAGGCCAGGTGGTCCATTTCTTCCTGGGCGGCGTCCAGCAGGTGTTCGCGCAGATGCGCGTCGCGGGTGACCATGGCCTGGGCGGTGTAGAGCGCCTGTGCGCAGACCTCGCCCACATGGTTGACACGCATATAGGAAGCGGAGAGCTTCTTCTCCTCAGGACTGAGATCGGGCTCGTCCATGCCCGTGGCAGGCGAAGGGGTGGCCGCACGGGGTGTTGCAAACAGGGTGCGCAGCGCAGTATCTGCTGCGCAAAGGAGTCGTTCTTGCATAGGGTGTCATGCTAACCAGTAGAATACACCCCGCTGCAAACATGGCGAATCTCCTCTGAAACGGCTTGTTTTGCAGCAAATTTTTTGTCGAAAAATTGGACGGCGGCTGACATTCGTTAAACGTTGCACTCAAGCAACGATTTACAGCGAATAGGTCCTCAAGTGGGGGAATTTGTTTGCGCAACCGCCTGCGGTCTGTTGAAATAGAGAGAACTTCCACACTAGGAGGTTGGCGCGGGAGCAGGTAGAAGTTGTGCAGAACCGTGAGGCTGACATCAACCCCCCCGTACCAGCGCCGTCTGTTAAACCTTGGAGTAACTCGCAATGAAAAAATCTCTTGTTGCCTTGGCAGTGCTGGCCGCTTCCGGCGCCGCAATGGCTCAATCTTCCGTGACCCTGTTCGGTATCGTTGATGCTGGCGTGACCTACGCTAAGACCAGCGGTGGCGAAAGCAACTACGGTCTGACCAACTCCGGTAACGCCACCAGCCGTCTGGGCTTCCGCGGCGTGGAAGATCTGGGTGGCGGTCTGAAGGCTGGTTTCTGGCTGGAAGGCGCAATCCAGAACGACAGCGGTACCGCTTCCGGCGGCGGCGCTGCAGGTCCTGGCTTCGAGTTCAAGCGTCGTTCCACCGTGTCCCTGATGGGCAACTTCGGTGAAGTGCGTCTGGGTCGTGAACTGACCGCAGCTTACAACACCGTGTCTGGCTACGACGTGTTCGGCCAAGTTGGTATCGGCCAAAACTTCAGCTTCGGCAACGGCACCTACGGCTTCGGCGACCCAGTTCGCGTGGGCAACATGGTTTCGTACTACACCCCTAACATGTCCGGCTTCACCGCTGGCGTGAACTACGGCTTCGGCGAAACCGCTGGCGACAGCTCCGCTAAGCGTTACATCGGCGTGTCCGCTGGTTACAACAACGGCCCTCTGAGCGCCGGTATTGCTTACGACCAGCAAAACGATCCAACCACCAGCTTCGAAAAGGCTCAAGGTCTGGGTCTGGGCGCTGCTTACAACTTCGGCGCTTTCAAGCTGTCGGGTCTGATCCGTCAAGTGCAAAGCACCCCAGTGGGTGGTGGCAGCAAGGCTAAGTTCCAGTCCGCTGGTCTGGGCGCAACGGCTGCTGTCGGCGCTGCTGGCGAAGCACGTCTGGCTTACAACTACTACGACAACAAGGAAATCGAAGGCAAGGCTCACCAGCTGTCGCTGGGCTATGTCCACAACCTGTCGAAGCGCACCGCTCTGTACGGCACCTACGCTTTCCTGAAGAACCAGAAGAGCGAAACCATGAGCCTGTCGGCTAACGGCCTGGGCATCGACCCAGCCCGCGCTGGCAAGAACCAAAACGCTATCACCGTTGGTGTGCGTCACGCTTTCTAATGAATGGCTAGGGTTTCCTAGCTACTCAACCTGAAAAGCAAAAAGCCCGTCGAAAGACGGGCTTTTTTTATGCCTGCGCGAGCCACGCGCCCGGCACTGGCCAAGGCCGCGCACCGCCATCGTTGCGGCAGCACCAATGGTGCTCGCCGCTGCAGCTTGAATGCCCCCGCAGCGCGCTGGGCTGGGCGCAAGGCGTCGGATTGGCGCTTGATCCTGGGTTTTGTTCCTTTCTGCCAACGTTGAGAAGGTACTGCCAGGTGCCTTGTTGCAGCCTTCCTACAGGCCGCACGCTGTATCGCTGTTGATAGCCCCCAAGATGCCGTTGTACCGCGTTCCACCAGCAGCCTGCGTTGGCGTCGCTCATCGCCCTGCTGTGCAGGCATTTTCAGTTTTGCCAGAAGAAGCCGTGTTTTGCCCGACAAAACACCTGCTTTTGCCGGTCACCTAGCAGAAATAAGCCGGACTCGGGAATATCCCCTGCTTGGGGGAAGCACCATGCGGAAGATCGGTTCCTTGCGGCATAGTGGGGCACTACTATTCTGCGAGGACTTATGAAACAGCCTTCTCTTGCTCTGGTTGCGATAGCGGTAGCCACCGTTTTGTCAGCTGGCGTGGCCCAGGCCAAGCCCTTCAAATGGGCCAGCCAGGCCGACGTCGCCAGCTGGGATATCCATGCGCAAAACAATGGCCTGCACAACGCCATTCACCCTTACGTCTACGAGACCCTGGTTACGTATAACAGCAAGACCTTCCAGGTCGAGCCGCTGCTGGCTACCTCGTGGAAAGAAGTCACCCCCAAGCAGATGCGCTTTGCGTTGCGCCAGGGCGTGAAGTTCCAGGACGGATCGAGCTTCACCGCCGATGATGCGGTGTTCTCGATCACGCGTGCGATGGCCAAGACCTCGAACTATGGCCCCTTTGTGCAGGGCATCGAGAAGGTCGTCAAGGTCGATGACGCGACCATCGACATCTTCATGGTGGACCCCAACCCGGTGCTGCTGCGCCAGATGACCGAGCTGCGCATGATGAGCAAGGCCTGGTCCGAAAAAAACAAGTCCACTGAACCGATGGACATCAAGAAGTCCGACGAGAATTTTGCCCACCGCAATGCGATGGGCACGGGGCCTTTCATCCTCGAATCCTGGCAGCCCGATGTACGCATGGTGCTCAAGAAGAACCCCAACTGGTGGGGACAGATGCCGGGCAATGTGACCTCGATCACCTATACCCCGATCAAGTCGGCGCCCACCCGCATGGCGGCGCTGCTGTCGGGTGAAGTGGACATGGTGCTCGATCCCACACCCCAAGACCTGAACCGCCTGCGCGCCAGCCCGGATCTGAAGATCCTCGAAGGCCTGGAGAACCGTACGATTTTCTTCGGCATGGACCAGTTCCGTGACGAGCTGCCCGGGTCGAACGTCAAAGGCAAGAACCCGCTCAAGGACCAGAAGGTGCGCCAGGCGCTGTACCAGTCCATCGATATCCAGGCGATCACCAAGACCATCCTGCGTGGCCTGGGCAAGCCCACCGGCACCCTGGTGGCACCTCAGGTCAACGGCTGGACCGAGGCAGTCGGTCAGCGTCTGCCCTATGACCAGGAGGCCGCCAAGAAGCTGCTGGTCCAAGCGGGTTACCCCGATGGTTTTGAGGTGGACTTTGCCTGCCCCAACAACCGCTATATCAGCGATGAGGCGATCTGCCAGGCGGTCACCGCAATGTGGGCCAAGGTGGGGGTCAAGGCCAAGCTGCGCACCTTGCCGATGGTCACCTACTTCCCGATGATCCAGCGCAACGAAGCGAGCATCTACATGCTGGGCTGGGGCGTGCCTACCTTCGATTCGCTCTACAGCCTGCAGTCGCTGGTGCGCACCGTCGGCAAGGGCGGCGACGGAAACTACAATGTCGGCCGCTACAGCAATGAACGCATGGACTACCTGGTCGATCGCGTCAAAACGGAAACCGACCAGCCCGTGCGCACCCGCATGCTGACCGAGGGCTTGCAGCTGTCCAACGACACGGTCTCCCACCTGCCGCTGTATGACCAGGTGATCCCCTGGGCGATGAAGAAGAACATCGACCTGGTGCACCGTGCTGACAACCGGGTCGACATCAAGCTGGTGACGGTCCGCTGACCGGCGGCGAGCCGTTTGCAGGCCTGCCGCCCGATAGGGTGGCAGGCTGTTCCATAAAAAGCGAAAGAAGAATAGGCAGACAACACGGGTGCTGGGGATCCTCTGCAGAGCCCTCGCCAAAACGGGATGGACACGGATCGGGACGAGACGCCAGCCGCTCGCCCGGGCATGCGTTCAGACCATGGCGGAGCGTTTTGCAAAGGGTCCTGGGCACCTTCCCTCTGTTTGTCACGATGAGAGTCAGCCATGTTTGCATTCATATTGCGCCGATTGATACAGGCGGTGATCGTGATGATCGCCGTGGCGTTCATCTCCTTCATGTTGTTCCAGTATGTCGGTGACCCGGTCACCTTCCTGCTGGGCCAGGATGCCACCCCCCAGCAGATTGCCGAGTTGCGCAGCGCGCTGGGGCTGGACAAACCCTTTTTCGTGCAGTTCTGGCACTTTCTGGTGAATGCTGCCCAGGGCGAGTTCGGCATCAGCCTGCGCCAGGGTGCCAAGGTCTCCTCCCTGATTGCCGAGCGCTTCCCGGCGACCTTTGAACTGGCCATGGTCGCAGCGTTGCTGGCCCTGGTCATCGGCGTGCCGATGGGCGTGTATGCGGCGCTGCGCCGTGGCAGTTTCATGAGCCAGGTGTTCATGACCTTGTCCCTGCTGGGCGTATCCTTGCCCACCTTCCTGATCGGCATCTTGCTGATCCTGATCTTCTCGGTGCACCTGGGCTGGTTCCCGAGCTTTGGCCGTGGCACGACGATGCAGCTGGGCTTTTGGAGCACCGGCCTGCTGAGCGCCAAGGGCTGGCACCACATCATCCTGCCGGCCATCACGTTGGCGGTGTTCCAGCTCACGTTGATCATGCGCCTGGTGCGTGCCGAGATGCTGGAGGTGCTGCGCACCGACTACATCAAGTTTGCCAAGGCCCGGGGTCTGAGCAACCGCACCATCTACTTTGGCCACGCACTGAAGAACACGCTGGTGCCGGTGATGACCATCACCGGTCTGCAGCTGGGCGGCCTGATTGCCTTCGCGATCATCACCGAGACCGTGTTCCAGTGGCCCGGTATGGGGCTGCTGTTCATCCAGGCGGTCACCTTTGCCGATATCCCCGTCATGGCCGCCTACCTGTGCCTGATTGCGCTGATTTTTGTCGTGATCAACCTCGTGGTCGATCTGTTGTATTTCGCTGTCGACCCGCGCCTGCGCGTCGAGAAATCGGGAGGGCACTGAGATGCCACGTCTGCCTTACAGCGCGAGCTCGCGCGCCTTTTCTCACCTGGCCCAGATCCATCCGGAGCTGACGGCCTTCCGCCGTGACCTGCATGCCAACCCGGAGCTGGGTTTCGAAGAAAAATACACCGCCGCCCGCGTGAGCGAGGCCTTGCGCCTCTGCGGTGTGGACGAGATCCACCAGGGCATCGGCAAGACCGGCGTGGTCGGTGTGATCCGTGGCCACAAGCACGGCAGCGGCCGCATGATCGGCCTGCGGGCCGACATGGATGCGCTGCCGATCACCGAGCAGGGCAACTGCAGCTGGCGTTCGGGCAAGCAGGGGCTGATGCATGCCTGCGGCCATGACGGCCACACGGCGATGCTGGTGGGCGCGGCCCGCTACCTGGCCGAGACCCGCAACTTCGACGGCACCGCCGTGCTGATCTTCCAGCCGGGCGAGGAAGGTTATGCCGGTGCGCGCGAAATGATCCAGGACGGCCTGTTCGAGCGCTTTCCGGTCGATTCGGTCTATGCGATGCACAACTGGCCGGCGATGCGCCAGGGCATGATCGGCATCAACCCGGGCGCGATGATGGCGGCGGCCGACCGCATCCAGATCAATATCACCGGCAAGGGCGGGCATGGCGCGCACCCCTACCAGACCAACGATGTGGTGCTGGCGTCGGCCCACCTGATCACCGCGATCCAGTCCATCGTCTCGCGCAATGTGCGCGCGATCGATTCTGCCGTCATCAGCATCTGTGCAGTGCAATCCGGTGACCTGGCTGCGTTCAGCGTGACGCCGGGCTCCTCGACCCTGGTGGGTACGGTGCGCACTTTCAACCCCGATGTGCAGAACATGGTCGAGCGCCGGCTGGGCGAGCTGTGCCAGGCGCTGGGCCTGGCCTTTGGCGTGAACGCGCAGCTGCAGTACGAGCGCTCGTACCCCGCCACCATCAATACGCCTGAAGAGGCCCTCTTTGCCGGTGATGTCGCCTCCGAGCTGGTCGGCGAAGCGCTGGTGGTGCGCGACATGGACCCGAGCATGGGCGCCGAGGACTTCTCCTTCATGCTGCAGCAAAAGCCGGGGGCCTATCTGCGCCTGGGACAGGCCGTCGGTGACGACATCATCCCACTGCACAACAACCGCTATGACTTCAATGACGATGTGCTGCCGCTGGGGGCAGCGCTGCATGCCGGCATCGTCGAGCGTGGCATGCCACTTGCATTGGGCTGAGGCCTCGGCACCCGGCTCCTCCAGAGCCGGATTTCACAAAAAGGGGAAAACATGAAGCACACGATGAGCAAGACCTTGTTGGTATCGATGTTGGCTGCCGCCTATGTTTCCGCCGGCGCGCAGACCGTGCGCATCGGTTCCCAGGGCGATGCGCTGTCCATGGACCCGCATTCCTTCAACGAGACGGTACAGCTGAGCGTGACCGGCAATGTCTACGAGCCGCTGGCCGGCCGCAACAAGGATCTGAGCCTGCGCCCGGTCCTGGCCACCCAATGGGAGCAGACCTCGCCCACGGTCTGGCGCTTTGCCTTGCGCAAGGGTGTGCAGTTCCATGATGGCACGCCGTTCACGGCCGATGATGTGGTGTTCTCGATGATGCGCACGCAGCTCGAGGGCTCGGACATGAAGTCCTACACCAACCCGATCAAGGAGACCCGCAAGGTCGACGACTACACGGTCGATATCGAGACCAAGGATCCGGCCCCGATCCTGCCGAGCATGATCTCGCAGGTCTACATCATGAGCAAGGCCTGGTCCGAGGCCAACAATGCCGTCAATCCGGTGGACCGCCGCAAGGGCATCGAGAACACGGCGTCGTTCAAAGCCAATGGCACCGGGCCGTACCGCGTGCGCGAGCGCCAGCCCAATGTGCGCACCGTCTTCAACCGCAGCGCCAACTACTGGGACAAGATCGACGGCAATGTGCAGGAAGTCGTCTACACGCCGGTGGCCAACGATGCCACCCGCGTGGCCGCGCTGCTGTCGGGCCAGGTCGATGTGATCGACCCGGTGCCGGTGCAGGATCTGGACCGCGTGGCCAACACGGGCAGCACCCGCGTGGTGTCCGGGCCAGAGCTGCGCGCCATCTTCATGGGCATGGACCAGAAGCGCGATGAGCTGCTGAACGCCAGCGTCAAGGGCAAGAACCCGTTCAAGGACAAGCGCGTGCGCCAGGCCTTCTACCAAGCCATCGATATCGAAGGCCTGCACAAGCAGGTGATGCGCGGGGCATCGGGCAATCTGGCCACCTTGATCGGCAAGGGCGTCAATGGCTACGCCGAAGACATCAAGCGCCTGCCCTATGATCCTGCCGCCGCCAAGAAGCTGCTGACCGAGGCGGGCTACCCGGATGGCTTTTCGCTGACCTTGAACTGCTCGAACGACCGCTACATCAACGACAGCCGCATCTGCCAGGCCGTGTCTGCCAACCTGGCCAAGATCGGCATCAAGGTGCAGCTCAATGCCGAGACCAAGGGCACCTATTTCCCGCGCATCATGCGCCATGAAACCGCCTTCTACATCCTCGGCTGGACGCCATCGACCTACGACGCACACAACCCGCTGCTGGCCCTGATGAACTGCAATGACGGCAAGGGTGCGGGCGCCTTCAACTACGGCAACTACTGCAACCCCAAGGTCGATGCGCTGACCCGCCAGGTGCAGTCCGAGACCGATACGGCCAAGCGCAACCAGGCGATCCACGAAGCGCTGCAGACCGTAGCCGACGACGTGGGCTACCTGCCGCTGCACCAGCAGTTCATGAACTGGGGTGTCAGCAAGAACGTGGAGCTGGTGCAGATGGCCGATGGCTTCATGCCCTTCAAGTGGATGACGGTGAAGAAGTAAATGCCCGGGCCGCTGCGCTGCAGCGGCCAGCGATTAGAGAGAGAAGATGACGATGAAAAACCGAATCAGGCGCTGGATGGACAGCGATGTGGGCTACAGCTTTCGCAACTCGCCCACCGCCATTGTGGCGGCGCTCATTGCGGCGGTATGCGTGTTCTGCGCGCTGTTTGCTGGCTGGGTGGCGCCCCACAACCCCTTTGACCTGACCACCCTGGAGCTGAGCGATGCGCGCATTCCGCCGGTCTGGAGCGAAGAGGGGGGCTGGAAGTACATTCTGGGCACCGACGACCAGGGCCGCGACATTCTGTCGGCGCTGATGTATGGCGCGCGCATTTCGCTGATCGTCGGCCTGGCCTCGGTGGCCTTGTCCGTGGTGGTTGGCGTGGGCCTGGGCCTGCTTGCCGGCTTCAAGGGTGGCTGGATCGATTCGGTGCTGATGCGCCTGTGCGATGTGATGCTGTCCTTCCCGGCCATTCTGGTGGCCTTGCTGATCGCTGGTGTCGGCCGCGCGGTGTTTCCCAATGCCAATGAATCGCTGGCCTTTGGCGTGCTGATCCTCTCGATCTCGCTGACCGGCTGGGTGCAGTATGCGCGCACGGTGCGCGGCTCCACGATGGTGGAGCGCAACAAGGAATATGTGCAGGCCGCCCGCGTTACCGGCGTGGCGCCGCTGCGCATCATGGTCAAGCATGTGCTGCCCAATGTACTGGGCCCCGTCATGGTGCTGGCCACCATCCAGGTGGCCACGGCCATCATCACCGAGGCGACCCTGTCCTTCCTGGGCGTGGGCGCACCGCCCACCTCGCCATCGCTGGGCACCCTGATCCGCGTGGGCAATGATTACCTGTTCTCCGGTGAGTGGTGGATCACGATCTTCCCGGGCCTGATGCTGGTGCTGATCGCGCTGTCGGTCAACCTGCTGGGCGACTGGCTGCGCGATGCGCTCAACCCGCGCCTGCGTTGATGGTGCGGACACAAGACGAACAAGGAACAACCACGATGTCATTGTTGGAAGTTAAAAATCTGGTGGTCGAGTTTCCCAATCGCCATGGTGTGCTGCGGGCGCTGGACAACATCTCCTTTTCCATCGCCCCCGGCGAGATCCTGGGCGTGGTCGGCGAATCGGGCGCGGGCAAGTCGCTGACCGGCGCGTCCATCATCGGCCTGCTGGAGCCGCCAGGCCATGTGGCCTCGGGCGAGATCGTGCTCGAAGGCGAGCGCATCGACAACCTGTCTGCCGACAAGATGCGCCACATCCGGGGGCGCCGCATCGGCGCGATCTTCCAGGATCCGCTCACGTCGCTGAACCCGCTCTACACCGTGGGCCGCCAGCTGATCGAGACCATCCAGACCCACCTCCAGCTTTCGGCGGCGGAGGCGCGCCAGCGCGCGATCCAGCTGCTCAAGGACACCGGCATTCCGGCAGCCGAAGAGCGGATTGACCACTTTCCGCACCAGTTCTCCGGCGGCATGCGCCAGCGCGTGGTGATTGCGCTGGCGCTGGCGGCCGAGCCCAAGCTGATCGTCGCCGATGAGCCCACGACGGCGCTGGACGTATCGATCCAGGCGCAGATCATCAGCCTGCTCAAAAACATCTGCCGCACCCGCGGTGCTGCGGTGATGCTGATCACCCATGACATGGGCGTGATCGCAGAGACCTGTGACCGGGTTGCGGTGATGTATGCCGGCCGTGTGGCAGAAATCGGCCCGGTGCATGAGGTGATCAACCATCCGGCACACCCCTATACCCGGGGCCTGATGGCGTCCATCCCCGATATGGACGCCGACCGCGAACGCCTCAACCAGATCGACGGCGCCATGCCCCGGCTCAATGCCATTCCCAAGGGCTGCGCGTTCAACCCGCGCTGCCCCCAGGTGTTTGACCGCTGCATGGAGCAGCGCCCCGAGCTGATGGCCGCTGGCGCCACCCAGGCCGCCTGCTGGCTGCATGCAGCCGATAACCAGCCCCAAGTGGCTGCCACCGAGGACACGGTATGAGCGAGATGGCAACCATGACGAACAGCGATGCAGCGCCGCTGCAGAGTGCACAAGGCCACGCAGGCGCAGGCGACAAGCAGCCGCTGGTGCAGGCCCGTGACCTGGCCAAGACCTTTGATGTGTCCGCACCGTGGCTCAACCGGGTGCTGGAGCGCAAGCCGCGCAGCCTGCTGCGCGCCGTCGATGGCGTGAGCTTTGACATTGAAAAGGGCAAGACCCTGGCCCTGGTGGGCGAGTCCGGCTGCGGCAAGAGCACGGTGGCGCGCCTGCTGGTGGGCTTGTACGGCCCCACGCGTGGCACCTTCACCTTTGATGGCCAGGATGCGCATGCCGCCTTCCGCGACCCGAACGCGCGCGCGATGCGCCGCCGCGTGCAGATGATCTTCCAGGATCCCTATGCCAGCCTGAACCCGCGTTGGTCGGTCGAGCAGATCATTGGCGAGCCGCTCAAGGAGCATGGCCTGATCACCAATACCGAGCAACTCAAGGCCCGTGTGGCCGAGCTGCTGGTGCAGGTGGGCCTGGCGCCGATGGACATGCTCAAGTACCCGCACCAGTTCTCGGGCGGGCAGCGCCAGCGCATCTCCATCGCCCGCGCACTGGCGACCGAGCCGGAGTTTCTGGTCTGCGACGAGCCCACCTCGGCGCTCGACGTCTCGGTGCAGGCCCAGGTGCTCAACATCATGAAGGACCTGCAGAAAAAGCGCGGTCTGACCTATCTGTTCATCTCGCACAATCTGGCCGTGGTGCGCCATGTCAGCGACCAGGTGGGTGTCATGTATTTGGGCAGGCTGGTCGAACTGGCCGATAAGCAAACCCTGTTTGCCAAGCCGCGCCACCCCTATACGCGCATGCTGCTCGATGCCATCCCGAAGATGCATGACACCGGCAAGGCGCGCACGCCCGTGCAGGGCGAGGTGCCCAATCCGCTGAACCCTCCGACCGGTTGCGCCTTCAACCCGCGCTGCCCGCTGGCCAATGAGCGCTGCCGCAGCGAGCGCCCACAGCTGATCGATGATGCCGGCGTGAAGGTGGCCTGCCATGCGGTCGAGGAAGGGCGCATTCCGGTGCTGTAAAACACCCGTCTTTTGCAAAACCGGCGTCTCAGGCGCCGGTTTTGCTGTGGGGCACATCCGCTGGCTAAGCCCCTTTGCTATTACAGAAAGTCACACCTACGTCATCTGGCGGACAAACCATAGAGCCCTTTGTTAATACGGAGAGCGCAGAAATGGTTGCATTGTCAGTGCGAGAGGGTGCACGTCAGGTGATGGTATGGGCGGTGTGCGGTGTGACTGCCGCCGTGCTGGTGGCTTGCGGTGGAGGCGGCTCCAGCGACAACGACAGCGACAAAGACGATGTGCTGACGATCCTGCACATCAACGACCACCACTCCACCTTGGCCAGCAAGACGGCCACCCTGCAATTGCCGGTGGACGGCAAGACCACGGCCGTGACCGTGGACGCCGCAGGTTTTCCCCGCGTGACGGCCGCCATCGAAGCGATCGCTGCCCAGTCGACCCATGTGCTGAAACTGCACGCGGGCGATGCGGTGACCGGTACCCTGTACTTCAACCGCGCAGGTGCCGATGGCGAGGCCGACATGGCCATGCTCAACACCGTGTGCTTTGATGCCTACACCCTGGGCAACCACGAATTCGACAAGGGCGACGCGGGCCTCAAGGGCATCCTGGACCGCCTCAAGTCCGGTGGCTGCACCACGCCGGTGCTGAGCGCGAACGTGCAGTTTGGCGCCAACTCGGCGCTGAACCCCAGCCGCGCACCGAACGCGGTCTCGCCCTCCACCGTGGTGGAGCGGGGCGGCCAGAAGATCGGTATCGTTGGCCTGACCATTGCGCAAAAGACCAAGGCCTCGTCCAGCCCGGACAAGGACACTTTGTTCGAAGACGAAGCCGTGGCGGCCCAGCGCGAAATCGAAAAGCTGCAGGCCCAGGGCGTCAAGCGCATCGTGCTGCTGAGCCACATCGGCTACGACAACGACCGCAGCATCGCCAAAAAGCTGCGTGGTGTGGACGTGATCGTCGGCGGTGACTCGCACACCTTGCTGGGCCCGGACGCGATGAAGACCATCGGCGTGGGCACGCCCGGTGGCGCCTACCCCACCAACACCACCGACCTTGACGGCAAGCCCGTCTGCATCGTGCAGGCCTGGGAGTACTCGCAGGTCGTGGGCGAGCTGAAGGTGAAGTTCGACAAGGACGGCGTGGTCCGCCAGTGCGAAGGCACGCCCCATGTGCTGATCGGCGATGACTTCAAGATCGCCGGCACTGCCGCGACCGAAGCCCAGCGCGCGTCCATCATCAGCAGCGTGAATGCCGCCGGCTTCCTACGCATCACCGCGCCTTCTGCGCAGGCCGCCGCCGTGCTCAAGCCTTTCAGCGACAAGGTCGCCAGCTTCAACGTGACCAAGGTCGCCTATGCACCGCAAGAGCTGTGCTCGCGCCGGGTGCCCGGTGGCGAAGGCAGCTCCGACTACAGCCGCTCCAGCGCAGCCTGCAATGCCGAAGGCAGTGTCAGCCTGCGCGGCGGTGACATCCAGCAGCTGGTGGCCCAGTCCTATCTGGAAGTGGCCAATGCACACTACGGCGGTGCCGACATCTCGCTGCAAAGCGGCGGTGGCGTGCGCATTCCGCTCAATGGTGAAGTGACCGCTGCCAATGCGATCCAGGTGCTGCCGTTTGGCAACATGCTGTTCCGCCTGGATGTCACCGGCACCGAAGTCAAGGGCATGCTGGAAGACGGCCTGGAAGCCGTGTACGGCGCTGGCGGCTCGACCGGTCCTTACCCTTATACCGGTGGCATGCGCTTTGACGTGAATGCCAAGGCCACCTTGGGCAGCCGTGTCTCAGGCATCGAAGTGCGCGACACCACGACCGGCCAATGGGCTGCGCTGGACCCGGGCAAGACCTACCGCCTGTTCGTGCTGAGCTTCAACGCCAACGGCGGTGACGGCTACAAGACCCTGGCCTCGGTGCCTGCAGCGCGCCGCCTCGACATCGGCGTGCTCGATGCCGATGTGTTCTTCAACTACATTGAATCGCAGCCCAAGGATGCCAGCACCGGTCTGCCCGCACTCAAGCGCCTGTCCACCGACCTGTACAGCACCAAGCGCTTTGTGGATGCGCGTTAAACGCTGACGCCGCATGACGAAGGGGCAGCCTAGGCTGCCCCTCTTTTCGTTCTGGCCAGGTAAATGCGCCGTCAGGTATAGCGCTTGGCGTGCAGGTTGTCCTTCATCTGCTGCAGCACCGGCTGCAGTGGCTCGCCAATGCGCAGTGCCACGCTGGTGGCCAGCACATCCAGAATCAGCAGGTGCAGCAGGCGCGAGACCATGGGGCTGTAGCGGTCGTAGCCCTCGGGGTGGTCGGCGGCCAGGTGGATATTGGCCGCACGGGCCAGTGGCGAGCCGCTGGCGGTGATGGCAATCGTCGTGGCGCCATTGCGCTTGGCAATGTCGGTGGCATCCATCAGGTCGCGCGTGCGGCCGGAGTTGGAGATGACGATGGCGCAGTCGCCCGCGCCCAGCATGGTGGCACTCATCACCTGCATATGGCCATCGCTGGTCGCCAGGCTGGTGACACCCAGGCGGAAGAACTTGTGCTGCCCATCCTGCGCGACGATACCGGAGTTGCCCACGCCATAGAACTCGATGCGCTTGCCTGCCTGCCAGGTCGCCACGATGGCGCTGGATGCGGCCTCCAGCGCCGTGGTGCTGGCGGCATTGCGGTAAGCCAGGAAGGCGGCGACCGAGTTGTCCACCACCTTGACCAGCACATCGCTGGTCTTGTCATCGGCATCGACACTGCGGTGGATGAAGGGCACCCCCTCGCTGACGCTGCCGGCCAGCTTGAGCTTGAAATCGGCCAGGCCGTCATAGCCCATGCTGCGGCAAAAGCGCACCACCGTGGGTTTGCTGACATGGGCCAGTTCGGCCAGCTCGCGCACCGGGCGCGAGGCAAAGGCACGCGGATCGGCCAGCACCAGGCGCGCCACGCGCTGCTCGGCCGGTGCCAGCGAGGGAAGGGAGGCGGTGATGCGGTCTAGCATGGTGGTACCTTGAAGCGGGTGAAGCGGTAGTGGGCGGTGGCGGTCAAAACTCTTCCATCCAGCTGTGGCCGTCGCGTGCCACCAGCGCGCTGGCGGCGCCCGGGCCCCAATGGCCGGCCACATAGGGGCGGGGGCCTTCGCCGCGGGCATTGGCCTGTTGCCAGGCCTCCAGAATCGGCTCCACCCATTGCCAGGCGGCCTCTTGCTCGTCGGCGCGCACAAACAGGTTCAGGCGCCCGGCGATCACATCGAGCAGCAGGCGTTCGTAGGCGCCCACGCGCTCGGTGCCAAAGCGCTGGTCAAAGTCCAGGTCCAGCGCGGCGGGCGACAAGGTCTGCACACCACCGGTATCGGCCTGGCTCTGCGCGGCGGCCATCAGCTGCAGGGTCAGCCCATCCTTGGGCTGCAGGTGGATGGTCAGGCGGTTGGCCGCACCCAGCGGCGTGCGGTAGATGGCATGCGGCACTTGGCGGAAATGCACAACGATCGAGGCCTCGCGCCCCGCCAGGCGTTTGCCGGTGCGGATGAAAAACGGCACGCCGGCCCAGCGCCAGTTGCTGATCTCGGTGCGCAGCGCCACAAAGGTTTCGGTCTGGCTATTGGGCGAGACGCCGTCTTCCTGGCGGTAGCCCGGCACCAGCTTGCCGGCAATCTGGCCGGCCGCGTACTGGCCGCGCACCACGTCGCGGCTCACCGTCTCCGGCGTCCAGCGCTTGAGCGATTGCAGCACCTTGAGCTTTTCATTGCGGATCGCATCGGCATCGGCGCTGATGGGCGGCTCCATGCCAATCGCGCACAGCAGCTGCAGCGCATGGTTTTGCACCATGTCGCGCAGCGCGCCGGTGCTTTCGTAGAACTCGCCACGCTTTTCCACGCCCAGCTGCTCGGCCATCGTGATCTCGATGCTGGCGATGTTCTCGCGCCGCCACAGTGGCTCGAAGATGGCATTGCCAAAGCGCAGCGCCAGCAGGTTCTGTACCGATGGCTTGCCCAGGTAGTGGTCGATGCGGAAGATCTGGGTTTCGGAAAACACCTCGCGCACGGCGGCGTTGATGGCGCGGTTCGAGGGCAGGTCATGGCCCAGCGGCTTTTCCAGCACCACGCGGGTGCGCTCGGTGGCCAGGCCCGCCGCGCCCAGCTGCTCGCAGACCGTGGTGAACAGCGACGGTGCCGTGGCCAGGTACATCACGACGGTGTCGGCATCGCGCGCCTGCAGCAGCTCGCGCAGCGCAGCATAGTCGGCAGGCTGGGACAGGTCCATGCGCAGGTAGTGCAGGTGCTGGGCAAAGCGGGCAAATTCCGCATCGCTGGGCCGCTTGTCGGCCTCGACCTCGGCCAGCCGCTGGGAGATCAGCGCGCGGTACGCGTCATCGCTCATCGCACCACGGCCTACGCCGATGATGCGCCCGTCGGCAGGCAGGCTGCCATGGCGGAAAGATTGAAACAGCGCGGGCAGCAATTTGCGCCAGGCCAGATCGCCGGTGCCGCCAAATAAAACCAGATCAAAACGCATGAAACTTCCTGAACATCAAGGCAGGGATTAATGTAACTCAGTTTCATAGTGATGGGAGAAGCCGTAGAATGCAGACAGCCTCAAACCGCGCAAAAGTTCGGTTAAGCTTGAGCGCCCCCCGTGTTGGCCGCCGTGCGCAGGAGGGGAGACAAGCACGTCAGACCGGATATTGACCAAGAGCAGACCATGAACCAACTCGATGCACTCAAAGCGCTGACCACGGTGGTGGCAGACACCGGTGACTTTCACCAGCTGGCCCAGTTCCAGCCGCAAGACGCGACGACCAACCCGTCCCTGATCCTCAAGGCCGTGCAGAAGGCCGATTACGCGCCGCTGCTGGCCGAGACCGTGCAAAAGTTCCGCGGCAAGCCGCTGGACGAGGTGATGGACCGCCTGCTGGTGCGCTTTGGCGCCGAGATCCTGTCCATCATTCCGGGCCGTGTGTCCACCGAGGTCGATGCCCGCCTGTCGTTCGACACCGATGCGACGGTCGCCCGTGCCCAGCGCCTCATCGCGCTGTATGAGGCCGAGGGCATTCACATCGACCGCGTGCTGATCAAGATCGCCTCGACCTGGGAAGGCATCCAGGCCGCCAAGGCGCTGGAGGCGCAGGGCATCCACACCAACCTGACCCTGCTGTTTGCGCAGTGCCAGGCCATTGCCTGCGGCCAGGCCCAGGTGCAGCTGATCTCGCCTTTTGTGGGCCGTATCTACGACTGGTACAAGAAGCAGGCCGGCAGCAACTGGGACGAGGCCGCAATGGCCGGCGCCAACGACCCGGGTGTGAAGTCGGTCAAGGCCATCTTTGACTACTACAAGCATTTCGGCATCCCCACCGAGGTGATGGGCGCGAGCTTCCGCAATACCGGCCAGGTCACTGCGCTGGCCGGCTGCGATCTGCTGACCATCTCGCCCGAGCTGCTGGCCCAGCTGGCCGCGGCCGATGCACCATTGCAGCCCGCGCTGAATGCCGAAGCCGCCAAGGCACTGTCGCTGGAGCGCGTGCAGTACGACGAAGCGGGCTTTCGCTTTGCACTGAACGAGGACGCGATGGCCACCGAAAAGCTGGCCGAAGGCATCCGCGCCTTTGTGGCCGATGCCATCAAGCTCGACAAGTTGTTGCAATCCGCCTGAGCTGGCCGCTGCCGGCGAAGTCTGGCAGCGCTGGTGAGCACTTTACACTGCCCGTATGAACCGAGAATGTGCGACACAGCGCAAGCGCTGCGATGAAACGCCCGCATGGCAAGAACTGCAAAAGTACTACGACGCTGAGGGCCGGGGCCTGGATCTGCGCGCAGCCTTTGACGGTGACGCAACGCGCCTGGACGCGTTCAGCCAGCAGGCGCCCCATCTGTTTGCCGACCTGTCCAAGAACCTGATCGACAGTCAAACCCAGCAGCTTTTGCTGCAACTGGCCCGCGACTGCGGTCTGGAGCAGGCTCGCGATGCGATGTTTGCCGGTGCGCAGGTGAACTGCTCCGAAGGCCGGGCGGCCATGCACTGGCTGCTGCGCCAGCCCGCCGAGGGCCTGGAGCGCTGGTTGCCCGATAGCCCCGCCTTTGTGCGTGAGGCCCTGGCCGATGTACACGACAGCCTGGCCCAGATGCTGGCGCTGGCCGAGCAGGTGCGCGCCAATCCGCAGATCACCGACATCGTCAACATCGGCATTGGCGGCTCCGACCTGGGCCCGGCCATGGTGGTCAATGCGCTGGAGGACTGGCGCATTGCCGGCAAGCGCTTCCACTTTGTGTCGAACGTGGACGGGCATGAGCTGGGCCATGTGCTGGCGCAGACCCGGCCTGAGAGCACCTTGTTCCTGGTCGCGTCCAAGTCCTTCACGACTCTGGAGACCATGGTCAACGCCCATTCGGCGCGCGACTGGTTCATCGCGCAAGGCGGCAGCGAGGACCGCAGCGCCGCGCTGTCGATCTCCAAGCATTTCTGGGCGCTGACCACCAATACCGAGGCGGCTGCAGCCTTTGGCATCGACACCACCCTGGGGTTCTGGGACTGGGTCGGCGGCCGCTACTCGCTGTGGTCGGTGATCGGCCTGCCGATTGCGATTGCGGTGGGGGCCGAGTCCTTCCGGGCGATGCTGCAAGGCGCGCATGACATGGATGTGCACTTCAAGACCGCGCCGCTGGCGCAGAACCTGCCGGTGCGCCTTGGCCTGCTCGATGTCTGGTACCGCAACTTCCACGGTTTTGCGACGCGCTGTGTCGCGCCCTACAGCCATGGCCTGCGCCGGCTGTCGGCCTACCTGCAGCAGCTGGAGATGGAGAGCAACGGCAAGGGCCGCGATGTGCAGAACCAGCCGCTGCCCTATGCCACATCGCCGGTGGTCTGGGGCGAGCCGGGTACCAATGGCCAGCATGCCTTTTTCCAGATGATCCACCAGGGCCGCGATGTGATCCCGGTGGAGTTCATCGCCGCACGCGAGGGCGGCAAGAACCTCGCCAGCCACCAGAACAACCTGGTCATCAATGCCATTGCGCAGGCGCAGGCGCTGCTGGTGGGCCGCACCGAAGAGCAGGGCCCCAAGTACTGCCCGGGCAACCGGCCCAGCACGTTCTTGCTGATGGACAAGCTCACCCCCACCTCGCTGGGCGCGCTGATCGCGCTGTATGAGCACCGCGTGTTCGTCAGCGGTGCGCTCTGGGGCATCAACAGCTTCGACCAGTGGGGCGTGGAGCTGGGCAAGCAACTGGCCAAGGACCTGTTTGCGCGCCGCGACCAGGGCGACTGGCAGGGTGTGGACCCATCGACCGTGGCGCTGGTGAGCCGGCTGGCTCCCTGAAGCCGCTCGCCAGGCACTGCCGTCTGCTGCTACCGCAGATACGGCAGTGCAGCACGGTGTTTCCAAAACAGCAACACATGCTTCGGAATCCGCGCTAGGGATTGGTGCGACTCTCTGGAATACTTGGAGGCTGGATGCGCTGGCGCAAAGCCAGTGCATCCAGTTTGCTCTCAAGCGCGCATGCGCAGCGCACCAAGACCAGCGCAACCACAAAGCTGGTGGAGCAGCTTCGGCCCCACGCCTGGCTGCCAATTCATCATTTCCAAGGAGTACACAATGACATTCAGCATCAAGATGCTTGCTGCAGCGGTGGCTTTTGCCGCAGGCGGCGCGGCGTTTGCGCAAAGCACCTTCGACAAGATCAACAGCAGCGGCAAGGTGGTGGTAGGCGTGCGCGAAAGCTCGGCCCCGATGGCCTACGCCATCGGCTCCAACCAGACCTTCGGCGGCTACCACGTCGAGCTGTGCGAGCGCGTGCTCAAGGACATCGCGCCCAAGGCCAAGATCGAATACATGGCGCTGACGGCTCAGAACACGATGCCACTGGTGCAAAACGGCACCGTGGACATCGGCTGCGGCCCCACCACCAACAACCTCAGCCGCCAAAAGCAGGTGGCCTTTGCGGTGACCACCTATGTGAGCCAGGTGCGTGCCGCGGTGCGAGCTGACTCCAACATCACCAGCGTCAAGCAGCTCGATGGCAAGACGGTGGCAGCCTCGGCCGGTACCACCGCCGTGCAGCTGCTGCGCAAGTTTGCCAAGGACAACAGCATCAACCTGCCCACCACCCTGGGCAAGGACCACTTCGAGAGCTTCATGCTGCTGGAATCGGGCCGTGCCGATGCCTTTGTGCTGGATGACAACCTGCTGGCCGGCGTGATTGCCAACTCGGCCAATCCGGCGGGCTACAAGATTGTCGGCGAGGCGCTGGGATCGGAGCCGATTGCGCTGCTGTTCCGCAAGGACGACCCCGCCTTCAAGAAGGCGGTGGACGACAGCCTGACCAAGATGATGAAGTCCGGCGAGCTGGCCAAGGTCTATGACAAGTGGTTCATGCAACCGATCCCGCCCAAGGGCCAGGCACTGAACCTGCCGATGAGCGATACGCTGAAGAAGCTGCTGCAAGAGCCGAACGACAAGCCCCTGGAAGCCTACGCGGACCAGTAAGCGACGCGCTTGCACATTGCATCCACCCAGCCCGGCTGGGTTTTTTTATGCCTGCAGGCCGCATACACCGGCCATGCAGGGGCGCAGCCAGCATCGCATCGCGCATCGCAGCCACCGCTGCGGCCATGTTGTGCGTAATTGGAATAATGTGCCGCGCTATTGTCGTTTGACCTGGCACAACGCTCTGCCTAGCATGACGCGCAGTGCTGACCTGGTGCGCCCGCTTTCTGTGGTGGCTGGCACCAGGCCCGTTTCCCCGTTTTATTAGCTATTGATCTGGTACCCACGATGACCCAATTTGTGCACCCCGATGAGGTTCGTTCGCGCTTCTCCCGCGCCATGTCCGATATGTACCGCGACGAAGTGCCGCAATATGGCAACCTGATGGCGCTGGTGGCCCAGGTCAATGGCGAAGTGCTGAAGGCCCAGCCCGCGCTGGCGCAGGCGATGGAGCAGGCCGACGAGCTGGACCGCCTGGATGTGGAGCGCCATGGTGCGATCCGCGTGGGCACCAAGGACGAGCTGTCCACCTTGCGCCGCCTGTTTGCCGTGATGGGCATGGAAGCCGTGGGCTACTACGACCTGTCGGTGGCCGGCGTGCCGGTGCACTCCACTGCGTTCCGCCCTGTGCTGGGCAGCTCGCTCAACCGCAATCCGTTCCGCGTGTTCACGTCGTTGCTGCGCCTGGATCTGCTGGCCGATGCAGCGTTGCGGCAGGAGGCTGCCGCCATCCTCGCCCGCCGCCAGATCTTTACCGAGCGCGCGCTGGCGCTGATCGCCCAGTGCGAAGCCGCCGGTGGCCTGACCGATGCAGAGGCTGATGAGTTTGTGCGCGAAGCGCTAGAGACCTTCCGCTGGCACAGCGAGGCGACCGTGGACGCTGCCACCTATGACAAGCTGCACAAGGCACACCGCCTGGTGGCCGATGTGGTCTGCTTCAAGGGCCCGCATATCAACCACCTGACGCCGCGCGCCCTCGATATCGATGCTGCCCAGCAGCGCATGCCCGCCCAGGGCATGGATGCCAAGGATGTGGTCGAAGGCCCACCCCGCCGCGCCTGCCCGATCCTGCTGCGCCAGACCAGCTTCAAGGCGCTGCAGGAGCGCGTGAACTTCCCCGGCAGCGATGACCAGGGCACGCACACCGCCCGTTTTGGCGAGATCGAGCAGCGCGGCGTGGCGCTGACCCGCAAGGGCCGCGCGTTGTACGACAGCCTGCTGGCCAATGTGCGCAGCATGGGCAATGCCGGCAGTGCCAGCGCCAACTACCAGGACCGCCTGGAGTCGTCGTTCGCGGCCTTCCCCGACAGCCATGACGCCATGCGCCAGCAGGGCCTGGCCTTCTACCGCTATGTGCTGCAGCAGCCCGTAGGCGATGCATCGGCTGATATCGAGACCTTGATTGCCGATGGTGTGGTGCGCGCCGAGCCGATCGTGTACGAGGACTTTCTGCCGGTGAGCGCGGCCGGTATCTTCCAGTCCAACCTGGGCGGCGAAGAACAAAAGCACTATGAAGCCAACCAGGCGCAGCAGGCGTTCGAGGCCGACCTGGGAGCCCAGGTGCATGACGAGATCGCGCTGTACCAGGCGATGCAGGATGCGTCGTTGCAAGCAGTGCGTGAGGCCCTGGCGCAAGCCGCTGTGGCAGAAAGCGTGGCCTGAGCGATGGCCGCCTCTGATCTGGACAATAGCGAGTTGCTGGGCGCGCTGCACGCCATTGTGGGCGAAGCCGGGGTGCTGCAAGGCGCCGACATGGCCGCCTACGAAGAAGGCGCGCGCTACGGACAGGGCCGTGCGCGCCTGGTGGTGCGCCCCGCCGATGTGGCACAGGTGCAGGCGGTAGTACGGCTCTGCGCCGAACGCGGCCTTGCGCTGCTGCCCCAAGGCGCCAACACCGGCATGGTGGGCGCCAGCACGCCGGACATGAGCGGCACCCAGCTGGTGCTGAGCCTCTCGCGCCTGCGCAGCCGCTGCGAGGTGGATGTGGCCAACCGCAGCGTGGTGGTGGACGCTGGCGTGACCCTGCAGGAGCTCAACGACCAGCTCGAACCCCATGGCCTGTGGTTCCCGATCGATCTGGGGGCCAATCCCTCGATCGGCGGCATGGTGGCCACCAACACCGGTGGCACGCGCCTGATCCGCTACGGCGATGTGCGCTCCAACCTGATGGCGCTGCAAGTGGTGCTGATGGACCCGCCCGGTGAGGTGGTGGAGCTGGGCCGCGCGCTGCGCAAGAACAATACCGGGGTGGACTGGAAGCAGTTGTTTGTCGGCGGCTCCGGCGCAGGCGCCATCGTGACGCAGGCTACCATCCAGGTGCATGCCCGCCCGGCGCAACGCGCCACGGCGCTGGTGGTGCCGGCCTCGGACGAGGCGGTGATGGCGCTGCTGCAGGCCTTTGAGCGCGACCTGGGTGACTGGCTGGCCGCGTTCGAAGGCATCTCGGGCAATGCGATGCAGGCGGCCATTGACCATGTGCCCAACCTGCGCAACCCCTTTGCACCAGACGATGCGCCTGCGTTCGCCATTCTGGTCGAGCTGGAAGCGAATGCCTCGCCCAAGTACAGCCAGCTGGATCTGCAAGAAACACTCAACAGCTTCCTGGAAGACCAGTTTGAGTCGACCATCGTCAACGCGGCCTTGGGCAATGCCACCGAGCTGTGGCACCTGCGCCATAGCATCAGCGAAGGCGCGCGTGCGCTGGGCAAACCCATCGCGTTTGATGTGTCGGTGCCGCGCTCGCGCATCATGGAGTTCTGCCGCAAAGGACGCGAGCTGGTGGCACGCGACTACCCCTTCCTCACGGTGGTGGACTTTGGCCATATCGCCGACGGCGGTGTGCACTTCAACGTCATCTGGCGCAAGGATGCGCCCGAGCAGTACGACCCGGCCGTGGTGCAGCGCCTGCGCGATGCCATCTACGGCATGGTGGTGCAGGACTTTGGCGGCAGCTACAGCGCCGAGCATGGCGTGGGCCCGCACAACCTGACCTACTACCAGCGCTTTACGCCGCCGCTGCTGCAGCAATGGGCCGATGGCTGGCGCGACCGGCTCGATCCCCGGCACCTGTGCGGCACCGTGGATCTGGGCACCGCCAAAAACTGAGACCCTGGCCATGCCTGCGTCGGCAGGCAGGGCCCATAACCACCACCAGAGACAAACCAGCGAGACAAGGCCATGTCCTTTTTTCAATTCACTCCCGCCTTTGCCAACCCCCAGGGCTCGCCCATACGCGAGCTGTTCCCCTACCTGAGCCGGCCGGGCATGATCTCGCTGGCGGGCGGCTACCCCTCGCCCAGCCTGTTCGACCAGGAAGGACTGGCCGCTGCCGCCGCGCAGGCGATGACCACGGGCGCCACGGCGCTGCAGTACGGCGCCACCGAAGGCTCGCCCGCATTGCGCGAGCAGCTGGCCGCGCAGTGCCAGGCCCGGGGTATCCGCTGCAGCGCTGGCGACGTGCTGGTGACGACCGGCTCACAGCAGGGCTTTGACCTGCTGCTGCGCGTGCTGATCCAGCCCGGTGATGCTGTCTGTGTAGAGACCCCTGCTTATCCCGCCACCATTGCGGCGCTGCGCCAGGCGGGCGCCAAGATCCTGAGCACGCCGGTGGATGGCGATGGCCTGGATGTGGAGGCGCTGGCCACCATGCTGGCGGCGCTGCCGGTGGCCGAGCGCCCCAAGCTGCTCTACACCGTGCCCAACTTCTCCAACCCCTGCGGCACCTTGCTGGTGCAGCAGCGCCGCGAGCGCCTGGTGCAGCTGGCGCTGCAGTATGGCTTTGTCGTCGTCGAAGACGATCCCTATGGCGAGCTGGCCTTCACCGATGCCCGCCCCGCTCCGGTCTATGCCGCAGCCCAGCAGCGCGTGGGCGAGGGTGAGGACGAGGGTGAGAACCCCGTGGTCTACCTGTCGAGCCTGTCCAAGACCGTGGCCCCCGGCCTGCGCGTGGGCTGGATGGTGGCCGACCCGGCTGTGCTGCGCCGCTGCACCGTGGCCAAGCAGACCAATGACCTGTGCACCTCCCCACTGGCGCAAGCCGTGGCCGCCAGCTACCTGCAGTCGGGCCGCTATGGCCAGGCGGTGGCCAAGGCCTGTGCCGAGTACCAGCGCCGTATGCTCGCCCTCACCCAGGGCCTGAACGCGCGTCTGGGCGGGCTGGTGCAGTTTGTGCAGCCCGCTGGCGGCATGTTTGTCTGGATGACCTTTGATGCCCGCATTGATCCGCAAAAGCTGTTTGATGCCGCAGTGGCGGCCCATGTGATCTTTGTGCCCGGCAAGGCCTTCTATGCCGACAATGCGAACCTGCATTCGATGCGCCTGTCGTTTGCCGCGCCCGATGTGGCCCAGATCGAGCAGGCAGTCGATAGGCTGACAGAAGCATTTCATAAAGCCAGTTAAGCGCTATCCAAGCCATAGCAACCTAGCCCGTCGGTGTATAAGCCGACGGGCTTTTTTCTTGTTTGGCTGGGTGGGGCACTGCCGCCATTTACGCGGTATTGCCGCTTCTGCCAGTTGTTGCTTGGGTAGGTTGTTGTTATTTGAGAGGATTTTTGCAAACCAGCCGAACACAATGGGTCTGTCCTGAACGCGATGCTGTGCAGGATCTCAGGTTCAACCGGAGAAGCCCGAGGGGCGCGGTCTGCTGGCGCGACGCTCCCCCTGGGCTGCACTCCGATCTTCTGGAGAAACCCATGGCTGCTGCACCCTTCTCACGTCGCTGGCTGATCGCCGCTGCCGGCTTGCTGGCCTGTTCGGCCCATTCCGCCTACCCGGACAAACCCATCAAGATCATTGTGCCCAGCGTGGCCGGCAGCAGCCCTGATGTGCTGGTGCGCCTGGTCGGCCATGCGCTGGCGCTGCAGCTGGGCAAGCCGGTCGTCATCGAGAACCGGGGTGGGGCGGGCGGCAACATCGGCATGCAAGCCTTGATGGCCGCGGCGCCCGATGGTTATACCCTGGGCTATGGCAACAACGCCACGTTGACGACCAACGAGTTTCTGTTCAGCAAACTGCCCTATGACCCGCGCAGTTTGTTGCCGGTGGGCGGTATTGCGACGACCAGCAGCTTCTTGCTGGTCAACCCCGAGGTACCCGTCCATTCGGTGGAAGAACTGGTCACCTATATCCGCAGCTCCGATGCGCCGGTGCACTATGGATCAGGCGGCATTGGAACCACCAGCCACCTGGGCGCGGAGTTGTTCAAAACCAGGATGGGGCTGTCGTCGGCGGTACATGTTCCCTACAAGGGTTCCCCGCAGGCGCTGAACGATCTGGTCACTGGCAGCTTGCAGTTCTATTTTGAAAACATCGTCACTGCCGCGCCGCAACTGAAAGCGGGCAAGGTGCGCGCCTTGGCCGTGACCAGCGCCCAGCGTTCGCCCCAATACCCGGAGATACCGACCATGCAGGAGGCGGGCGTGCAGGGCTTTGTGATGAACGCCTGGGGTGGTCTGCTGGTGCCGCCCGGTACAGCACGCGATGTGCTGATGCGCCTGAACACGGCCTTGAACCAGGGGCTGCGCTCGCCTGGCATCCAGGCGCAACTGGAAAAAATGGCCTATATCCCGCTGGCGGGCACGCCTGAGGATTTCAAAGCGCTTGCCGATTCGGAGCGTGTGCATTGGGGGGCCGTCGTGAAAGCCAGTGGGGCCCGGGTCGAATGAGCGCGCGGGCGCATCGCAGCGCATGGACGCAGCGCGTTTATCCATCCTTTTGGGGAGGCCGGCCCGATGAAGACAGAGACCTTTGATGTGCTGATTCAAGGCGGTGAGGTGATCGATGGCACCAGGCGTCCCCGCTACCGCGCCGATGTCGGCATTCGTGCTACCCGGATCGTCGCCTTGGGCGACCTGGCTGGCGCGGTGGCAGACCGCGTGGTCGATGCCAGCGGCAAGATCGTCGCGCCCGGATTTATCGATGCGCACTCGCATGATGACCAGGCGCTGCTGCTGCAGCCGCAGATGCCGTTCAAGCTCTCGCAGGGCGTGACGGCGGTGGTCACCGGTAACTGCGGCATCAGCGCGGCGCCGCTCCATCCCGGCACGCCGGTGCCCGCACCGCTGAATCTGCTCAGCGATGCCGCCACGCGCTTTGCCAGCTTCGGGGCCTATCTGCAAGCGCTGCGCGCCGCACCGCCGGCGGTGCATGTGATCCCGCTGGTGGGGCATACCACCTTGCGGGTCGTGGCGATGGCCGATCTGAGCCGGGCCGCCAACCCGGACGAGATCGCCCAGATGCAGGCCTTGCTGCGCGAAGCCCTGGAGGCCGGGGCCGTCGGGCTGTCTTCCGGCACTTACTACCCCCCGGCAGCAGCGGCCAGCACCCAGGAGCTGTGCCGGGTGGCCCAGCCGCTCGCTGAATACGGTGCGCTGTATGTGAGCCATCTGCGCAACGAGGGCGCGCACAGCCAGGAAGCCATCGACGAGACCTTGCAGATCGGTTTGTTTGCGCGGTCAGCAGTGCTCATCTCCCACCACAAGCTGCAAGGTCCGGCGAACTGGGGGAGGTCGGTACAAACCTTGCCGCAGATCGCAGCAGCGATGCAGCACCAATGTGTGTCACTCGACTGCTATCCCTACCATGCCAGCTCCACCATCCTGCACCTGGAAGAGGAGCGCCTGGCGGGCAAAATCGTCATTGCCGACAGCAAGTCCCATCCGGAGCTGCAGGGCCAGGAGCTGGGCGAGATTGCCCGGCGCTGGCAGGTCTCGCGCGCCGAGGCCTCAGCGCGTCTGCAGCCGGCCAGCGCCATCTATTTCAATATGGAGGAAAGCGATGTGCGGCGCATCCTGGCCTTTGGCCCGACGATGATTGGTTCGGATGGCGTCCCCTCCAACGAACGCCCGCATCCGCGCCTTTGGGGCACCTTTCCCCGCGTGCTGGGCCACTACAGCCGTGATCTGGGCCTGTTTCCGCTGGAGACCGCTGTCTGGAAAATGACGGGCCTGACCGCCCAGGTCTTTGGCATCGACAGGCGTGGCGTTCTAGCCGAAGGCCACTATGCCGATCTGTGCATATTTGACCCGCAGACCGTGCGCGATACTGCCACCTTTGACGACCCCCAGCAGCCCGCTACGGGCATCGACTGCGTCATCGTCAATGGAGCCATGGCCTACGCGCAGGGGGCGTACCTGGGTAGCCGAACCGGTACGGTGCTGCGGCGCACGGTGCCTGCCACCAGCACCCCGGGATGGCAGGTGCCACCTGAACCATGAGGCAGTGGGCAGCCGGTGCAGCGTTCATCGAATTTACCGTCAGCCACTGCAAGCCGTGGTGCACCAGTGAAGCGCGTCCGCATCCCAAGTCAGGATGCGGGCTCTTCTGCAGGCCAAAAACGCGTCGGTGCTGCCGCTGGTCCATCGGCCCAGGCCTGCGCCATGGCCAGCCATCAGAAGTCGTAGCGCATCCCCACATTCACGCTGCGCGGTGCGCCCCAGGTGTAGTACAGGCCGATGGCGCTGAAGTTGTTCACGCCGGCTTTGTAGTGCTTGTCCAATGCGTTGTTGATGTTCAGGCTGAAGGACAGCTGCTTGTCGACCTGGTAGCGGGCCATCAGGTCCAGCAGTGCGTAGCTGCCTTGCGCCAGGGTGGCGGCGCTGTTGCTCACCGAGGTCTTGTCCTGCCAGCGGGTCGAGGCGCCGACGGTCAGACCGCGCAGAGCGCCTCCGTCAAAGCGGTAGGTGCTGCCCAGCTTGAACTGGTACTCGGGGTACTGGCTGGTGTTGCTCAGCGAGCTGTTCTGCCGCACCAGGCTGCCTTGGGCCTGCCAGCCCCTTGCCAACTCGCCCGAGAGCTCCAGCTCCCAGCCGTGGCGGGTGGCAGAGGCGACGGAGCGGTAGGCGGTATCGCCGCCAGGGGTGAGGCCGCCCGTCTCCTCGGCGGTGTTCTTGGTCTTGATCCAGTAGTGGCTGATGCTGGCGTTCAGACGCTTGTCCAAGAACTCGCCCTTGATGCCGATCTCATAGGTGTTGCCTTCTTCGGGCTTGAGGGTGCGGCCCTGCTCATCCTGCGAGGTTTGCGGCTGGAAGATGCTGGCGTAGCTGGCGTAGGCGGACATGTTGGGGTGGAAGTCATAGACCAGACCGGCGTAGGGCGTGTAGACCGCGCTCTCGTTCATGTCGTAGTTCCACCAGTAGGGGGTGGTGTCGCGCTCTTCGAACTTGGTCACGCGCAAGCCGGCAATCAGCTGCAGCGGATCGCTGAGTTGAAAGCGGCCTGCCGCATAGGCATAGCGCTGCTTTTGGCTGAAGCGGTTATCGCCATAGATCCAGCTGCTGGTGTCGGGCTCGGGCAGGTAGGCGCCGCCCTGGTCGTAGCTGGTGCCCAGGCCAGCGAGCGGTAGCAGGGCCTGCGCGTTCAGCGGCAGTTTGACGCTGCTCTGGAAGCGCGAGATACCGATGCCGGCGAGCAGCTCATGCTCGCGTCCCAGCAGGCTGAAAGGGCCCTTGATGTCCAGGTTCACGGTCCAGTTGTTGTTGCGCATGTCCGTCCAGCGGCCGTAGTTGACCCGGTCCTGGTCGTAGAGGTAGCCGGCAAACATGTCGTCCATGCGCACCTGCTGGTGCGAGAACTTGAGGCTGCTCGTCCAGCCATTGCCCAGGCGCTGCTCCAGGCTGCCGAAGAGGGTGGTCGCGTTCTGGTCATAGCCGCCCCAGGGCGCGCCGGTGTTGAACGAACGCGGCCGGTCGGGCGTTTGGACGCCAGCGCGGGTGTAGCCCTGGATGGGTTGGGTGGTGCCGATGCCGTTGGCCGCACGCTGGCGGTAGGTGAAGCCGACATTCAGCAAGGTGTCCGGGCTCAGATCGGCCTCCAGCGTGCCGAACAGCATCTTGCCTCTGCTGTCTTCATGGTCGCGAAAGCTGCCGGCATCGGTGGCCGATGCCACCAGGCGGCCGCGCAGGGTGCCCGCTTCATTGAGCGGCCCGCCAATATCGGCCTGTGCGCGGTAGCTGTCCCAGCTGCCGGCGCTGGCCTGTACGCTGGCCTGGAAGCTACGGGTGGGACGCTTGCGAACCATGTTGACGGTGGCGCCGTACTCACCCTTGCCTACCACCAGGCCTGACGAGCCCTTGAGTACATCGATGTGGTCGATCTCGGCCATGTCGTCGAGCGAGAACAAGGTGCTGGTCAGGTAGTACCAGCCGCTGCGCACCTGGCTCATGCCATCGGTCTGCAGATTGACCGAGGTGCCACGCGCCTGGAAATCGGTGGCATTGCCTTGGCGGTAGGTGCCGATGCCCGGGGTCTGTTCCATCACATCGGTCAAGGTGTCGAGCTTGAAGTCATCCATGCGCTGGCGCGTCATCACGCTGACGGATTGCGGGGTTTCGCGCAGGCTCAGGTTCAAGCCGGTGGCCGTGGCGCTGGGGCCGCGCTGCGTATAGCTGCCGGTGCCTTCGGTGGCGCCGTCGCGCTGGGCACCCGCTGTCACGGTGACGGTGGCCAGGGTCGCGCCTTCCTCGCCCACCGATGCGGCCTTGATGACCACGGCCTGGCCCTCCACCGTGGCCACCAGGCCGGTGCCGGCCAGCAGGCGGTCCAGCGCCTGGTTGGGTGTCAACGTGCCGACGATGGCGGGGGCCTGCTTGCCGGCGACCAGGGATTGCTGGGCTATCAGCTGGATGCGCGTTTGCCGCGCCCAGTCATTGAGCGCCTCGGCCAGCGGCTGGGCCTGGATGCGGAAGGCCAGCGGCGCCGCCGGCAGTGCGGCGCTTTGCGCATGGGCGGCCACCGAGCCCAGAGCCAGGGCAATGGCCAATGCCTGGGGAGCGGGACGCAAAAGGGGGTACGACATGGAGGTCCTCAAGTAGTCAATGCAAATGATTCCTACTGAGGTAGACGCACGGGATGCGAGAAATACGGTAGTGGCAGCGAAAATTTATTAAAAAATGTCTGGAGCGTGGCGAGCTCAACGCAGCGCGCCTATTTCCAGTCCGCCCGCCACGGGCTGAAGCCGCACCGGCAGTGCATGGGGCAGCAGCTTGCGCAGGGTCGGTGTGTCGCTGGGGTCAAAGGTGCCGCTCAGGCGCAGCGCGGCCACCGCCGGATCGTTGATCGTGAGGCCGGTGCTGCCATAGCGCTCAAACTCCGCCAGTGCCTGCGCGAGCGGCGTGTTGACAAAGCTGATGCGGTGCTCGCGCCAGGCGGCAATGCCTTCGGCGGCGACGGGTTGCAGCGAGCCCAGGCGGCCCTGGCCGTCAGCGATGATCTGCTGGCCAGCGCCCAGGGTCTGGGCGCCGGCGATCTGTGCGAGCGCGGGGCCGGGCGCGCCATCGCGGCGTACCACGCGGACCTGGCCCTCTTCCACCGCCACGCGCACGCCATCGCTGCCGGCCAGCCCCGGCGTGTAGCGCACCGAGAACCGCGTGCCCACCACGGTGATACCGACCGGGCCGCTCAGCACATGGAAGGGGCGCTGCGCACTGGCCTGCACGCTGAACACCGCCTGGCCCTCGTGCAGCAGCACTTCGCGGCGGTCACGGTAATAGACGACCTCCAGCCGGGTGGCGGTGTCCAGGCGCAGCTGGCTGCCATCGGGCAGCTGCACTTCCAGCTGCTGGCCGCGCTGCGAGGCATAGGCCTGCCGGAACACAGGTTGTGCCTGCCAATGCTGCCAGGCCAGCAGGCCGGTGCCGCTGGTCACCACGACCGCAGCGGCCATGCCCAGCGAGGGCAGCAGCCAGCGGCGGCGCAGGCCTGTGATGGCTCCCGCAGGCGCTGCAGGTGCGGTGGCCGCGCGCGGCGGCGTCTGTTGGGCAGCGCTCAGCTGCGCCTTGTCATGCGCCAGGTTGCGGCGCAGCTGGGCGATGGCGTCGGCGGGCATGGCATCGATGGCGCTCCAGTGCTGCTCCCACTGTGCATAGGCGCTGCCGTGCGTGGCGTCGGCCTGCAGCCACTGCTGGAAGGCCTGCTCGTCCGCCGCGCCCCAGCCCGCGCGCTGGCGCCGGACAAACCAGTCCAGCACCTGCTGGCGCAGGCCGGCGGTGTCGTCTGGTGGCAGGGGCGGTGCGTTCATCTCGTGGTCAATGCTGGATTCTGGGGGACAGTCTGGACCGCTCATGGCAGCGCGCGTTTGCTGCGGGGCCGCCGATGCGTGGCAGGCGGTGCCACACCCTCGAGCCGGTCCTGGCAACGCCAGCAGGCCTGCATCGCGATCTGCAACTGCATCTCGACCGTGCGCGGGGAGATGCCCATCTGCTCTGCGATCTGGGCATAGCTCAGGCCGTCGAACTTGTAGAGCATAAAGGCTTCGCGGCAGCGCGGAGGCAATTGGTCGATGGTCGCAACCAGCGCCGCCAGGCCTTCGCGGGAGGCCAGGATGGTCTCGGGCTCCAGGCTGCGCGGGCCCGGCAGGTGCTCCAGTGCGGGTTCATCGCCTGCCGATGGGGGTGCCGTCTCCAGCTCCGCCCGAATGCTGCTGCGCCGGTGCTGGTCGATCACCAGATTCCGGGCGGTGCGGTAGAGCAGCGCGCGCGGGTCTTGCACGGCCTGCCCGGTCTGCTGGGCCGCCAGCACGCGGGCATAGCTCTCCTGGGCCAGATCGGCTGCCGTATCGCGGTCATGCACGGATCGGGACAGAAAGTTCAGCAGTTCGCGGTAGTAGCGCTCAAACACCAGGCAGCCAAAAAGAGAGAGGGGGTCTTCGCAACCGGTGGATGCTGTGGTTGCATTGGGGAACGCAAGCCTGCTACACACGCAAATGGGAATTGTTATCATTATCGCTGATTGTGCGGCCACAGTGGGCAATGCCGTTGATGGGTCCATGCTGTGGCCCGCCGTCCAGGGCCAGGCATTGAATGCCATCGCGCCTGTAATCAGCGTCGGCGCGCGCGAACCGCGTCCTGGCCAATGCCAGCCCAGCAGGCGTGGCTTTCAGGCGCGTGACCGCTGGCGCGAAATCTCCTCACCCCTCCACCGCATGCGGCCTGCGACGCCAGCGAGGGCGGTTTCCTCCATCCCTTTGGATGGCCCGGAAACCGCATCTCCGACGCGTGCCGGGTCGCCGTCTCGCACAGGGTTATGCCTATCCACTGATTGTCATAGCCTAGTGTTTTTACCAGTGCGTAAAATTTTATTCGGGCATTTAATAGTTCATAAGCGCTGCGAACACAGTGGCGCAGGACAGATAAAACACCCACGATGAGGGCCTGATGAACCCTCCCTGGTTGGTGCAGCTTTGGCGGTGAATGGGTTGCGCAGCAATGCCATTTGCCGGACCCGTTGTAGATGCAGTGGCGCGGTCGCAGGCGGCATGGTGATGGAGCCGCCCGCACTCGCGCTGGTAACCCAGTCGAGGAGGATGAGCCATGAATAGACCCACGGGATGCGGTGTGCGCGCAGCACGGCTTGGCGCGGACCAATACGCTGAAAATTTCTCGGATGCGCATCCGCCGCTGACATGGGCGCAGGCATCGATCGAAGCCGAGCGCTGTTATTACTGCTACGACGCGCCCTGCGCGACGGCCTGCCCGACCAGCATCGATGTCCCCAGCTTTATTGCCCGCATTGCGCAGGACAACATCCGGGGCGCCGCCAAGACCATTCTCGAATCGAATCCGCTGGGCGGCATGTGTGCCAGGGTGTGCCCGACCGAGGTGCTCTGCGAGCAGGCCTGCGTGCGCAACACCAACGAGGACAAGCCGGTGGAAATCGGCGCGCTGCAGCGCTATGCCACCGACCGCTTCATGGCCGCTGGCGGCGCGCCGCTGTTCAAGCGCGCCGAGCCGACGGGCAAGAAAGTGGCCGTTGTGGGCGCCGGCCCAGCCGGGCTGGCCTGTGCCCACCTGCTGGCCTTGCAGGGCCATGATGTCAGCCTGCTCGATGCCAAACCCAAACTGGGCGGTCTGAACGAGTACGGCCTGGCCAGCTACAAGACCACCGACGATTTTGCGCAGAAGGAAATCGACTGGCTGCTGTCGGTGGGTGGCATTGCCCCGCGCAACAACCAGCGGCTGGGCCGCGACTTCACATTGGACAGCCTGCTGGCCAGCCATGATGCGGTGTTCCTGGGGCTGGGCCTGGCCGGAGTCAATGACCTGGGCATCGCCGAGCCCAGCGCCCAGGGCCTGCGCAATGCGGTCGATTTCATCGCCGATATCCGCCAGGCTTCGGACAAATCCACAGTGCCGGTCGGCCGGCGCGTGGTCGTGATCGGCGGCGGCATGACGGCCGTGGATGCCGCCGTGCAGGCGCGTTTGCTGGGTGCCGAAGAGGTCAGCATTGTGTACCGGCGCGGCCAGGATGCGATGTCGGCCTCCGCCGTTGAGCAGCAATGGGCGCAGACCCATGGTGTGACGATCCGGCTGTGGGCGGCGCCGCAGGAAGTGCTGGTGGAGAACGGGTCGGTCACCGGCATCCGCCTGGCCAGCACCCAGCAGGTGGATGGCAAGCTGCAAACCACCGGCGAGACCACGGTGCTGGCGGCCGACATGGTGCTCAAGGCCATCGGTCAGAGCTACATCGCCGAGCCAGCCGGTGCGCGCATTGCCCTGAAGGCAGGGCGGATCGCCACGGACGAAGACGGCCAGACCAGCCTGGAGCGGGTGTGGGCGGGCGGTGACTGCCGCTGGGGCGGGCGTGACCTGACGGTGGAAGCCGTGGAGCACGGCAAGCGCGCCGCAGCCGCGATGCACCGCATGTTGATGCGCGAAGTGGGCGTCAGCGCCTGACGGCGCAGCCCCAGCCTTCCATCCACGAACCAAGGAATCGCCATGGCCGATATTCGCAGCAATTTTCTGGGCATCCGCAGTCCCAACCCCTTCTGGCTGGCCTCTGCGCCGCCGACCGACAAGGAAATCAATGTCACCCGCGCCTTCGAAGCAGGCTGGGGCGGTGTGGTCTGGAAGACCCTGGGCGAGGACCCGCATGTGGTCAATGTCAACGGGCCGCGCTACTCCACCTTGATGTCGCAGGACCGGCGCGTCATGGGCCTGAACAACATCGAGCTGATCACCGACCGGCCCCTGCAGATCAACCTGGACGAGATGACCCGCGTAAAGCGGGCCTGGCCGGACCGCGCGCTGATTGCCTCGCTGATGGTGCCCTGTGTGGAGGAGAGCTGGAAGCGCATCCTGCCGATGGTGGAAGACACCGGCGCCGATGGCATTGAGCTGAACTTTGGCTGCCCGCACGGCATGAGCGAGCGCGGCATGGGCGCGGCCGTGGGCCAGGTGCCCGAGTACATCCAGATGGTCACCGAATGGTGCAAGCACTACAGCCGCCTGCCGGTGATCGTCAAGCTCACGCCCAACATCACCGATGTGCGCTTTCCGGCGCGTGCGGCCAAGGCCGGTGGCGCCGATGCGGTGTCGCTGATCAACACGATCAACTCGGTGATGGGCGTGAACCTGGACACCCTGGTGATGCACCCCAGCACCGATGGACAAGGCTCGCATGGCGGTTACTGCGGGCCGGCGGTCAAGCCGATCGCCCAGAACATGGTGGCCGAGATCGCGCGCGATCCGCAGACTGCGGGCCTGCCGATTTCGGGCATCGGCGGCATTACCACCTGGAGGGATGCCGCCGAATACATGGCGCTGGGCTGCGGCACGGTGCAGGTCTGCACCGCCGCGATGGTGTATGGCTTCAAGATCGTGCAGGACATGTGCGATGGCTTGTCGAATTACATGGATGCCCATGGTTTCAAAACCATCGAAGACTTCCAGGGCCGTGCCGTGCCCACCGTCAAGGACTGGAAGGACCTGAACCTCAACCACATCGACAAGGCGGTGATCAACCAGGACAGTTGCATCCAGTGCGGCCGCTGCCATGTGGTCTGTGAAGACACCTCGCACCAGGCCATCTTCTACCAGAAGGGCGATGCCGGCGAGCGCCGCTTTGAGGTCAACGAGGCCGAATGCGTGGGCTGCAACCTCTGCGTATCGATCTGCCCGGTGCCCGACACGATTGTGATGCGCAGCCTGCAGCCCGGCGAGGTGGATGCGCGCACCGGCAAGGTCGTCACCGGCGAGTATGCCAACTGGACCACACACCCCAACAATCCGGCACGGGTGGCCGCGCAGATGGCACCTTGAACGGCAGGCGCACCGCCAGCAATGGTGGCGCGCTTTTTGCATGGTGGTGTGGAACGGCAGGATGGATCGCAAGGCTTTGGATTTGGATGCTTAGAACGTATTGATAACACCTCTCAAGGAGTGAGCAATGTCCCATGACGCGCAAGCAGGGGGTGCCACTGGCAGTGATGCCGGCGGCCTTTGGAACCACGACCTCGCACCCACGCAAGCTTCGCAGCGAACGTGGACGTGGTACCACTTCACGGCGTTGTGGATCGGCATGGTGATGTGCATTCCTGCCTACACCTTGGCAGCGAGCCTCGTAGAGGGCGGCATGTCGGCGTTCCAGGCGGTGATGACCGTGTTTCTGGCCAATGTGATCGTGCTGGTGCCGATGCTGCTGATCGGGCATGCGGGCGCCAAATACGGCATCCCCTATGCGGTGCTGGCCCGCGCCTCGTTCGGCACCCAGGGCGCCAAGCTGCCTGCGGTGCTGCGCGCGCTGGTGGCCTGCGGCTGGTATGGCATCCAGACCTGGTTCGGCGGCCTGATGATCTACACCTTGCTTGGGGTGATCCTGGGCCATCCGCTGGAGAGCGAGAAGATCTCGTGGCTGGGCATCAACATTGCGCAGCTCGTCTGCTTTCTGGTGTTCTGGGCCATCCAGTTCTATTTTGTGGTGCATGGCATCGAGTCCATCCGCAAGCTCGAGACCTATACCGCGCCTGCCAAGATCGTGATCTGCTTTGTGCTGCTGTGGTGGGTGTATGACAAGGCGGGCGGCTTTGGCCCGATCCTGAGCAAGCCGTCGGCCTTTGCGCCCGGCGAAGCCAAGGCGGGCCAGTTCTGGAGCACCTTCTGGCCGTCGCTCACGGCCATGATTGGCTTCTGGGCCACGTTGGCGCTGAACATTCCGGACTTCACCCGCTTTGCCCGTTCGCAGCGGGACCAGGTGGTGGGCCAGGCGATTGGCCTGCCGGTGCCCATGGGTCTGCTCGCGGCCTTGGCGGTGATCGTCACGTCGGCCACCGTGGTCATCTATGGCAAGGCCTTGTGGGATCCGGTGGATGTGGCGGCGCGCATGACGGGCGCTGCAGTGCTGATCGCCCTCATCGTGCTGCTGGTGGATACGGTAAGTGTCAACCTCGCCGCCAATCTGGTGGGGCCTGCCTATGACTTTTCGGCGCTGAACCCCAAGCGCATCAGCTACCGCACCGGCGGCTACATCACCGTGGCGATTGCGATTTTGATGATGCCCTGGAAGATTCTGGAATCCACCCAGGGCTACATCTTCACCTGGCTGATCGGCTACTCCGCGCTGCTGGGCCCAATCGCCGGGATCCTGATGGTCGACTATTTCCTGATCCGCCGCACCCAGCTGGATGTGGAAGAGCTCTACCGCGAGGGCGGTAAATACAGTTACTCCGGCGGCTGGAACTGGGTGGCCGTTGCCGCCTTTGCCTGCGGCGTGGCGCCCAATATTCCGGGCTTTCTCAACGCCGCGTTTCCTGCCAGCTTCCCCAATGTGGGGGCTCTGTTCAAAGACCTGTACGCCTATGCCTGGTTCATAGGCCTGTTCATCGCCGCCGTGGTGTACCGCATCGGCATGGCCAGCCATGTGGCGGCTTCACAGGCCCTGCTGCGGCGCGCCTGAGCAGCAGCTGCGGCCCTTTCTGTGACCTGAATACCAAGGAGAGACATGATGAGCACAGCCAGCCACCCCCTTTTGATCCGAGGTGGTACCGTCGTCAATGCGGACCGCGAAGAGCGCGCCGATGTGCTGCTGGTGGACGGCAGGATTGCGGCCGTTGGTGAAGGGGCTGCGGCCCAGGCGCCGGCCGGCACCGAAACACTGGATGCCAGCGGCCAGTATGTGATGCCTGGCGGCATCGATCCGCACACGCATATGCAGTTGCCCTTCATGGGCACGGTGACGGCCGATGACTTCTTCACCGGAACCGCTGCGGGACTGGCCGGCGGCACCACCAGCATCATCGACTTTGTGATTCCCGCGCCCCAGGAGCCGCTGATGGAGGCCTACCGCAGGTGGCGCGGCTGGGCCGAGAAGTCGGCGGCCGACTACTCCTTCCATGTGGCGGTGACCTGGTGGAGCGACCAGGTGCGCGAGGACATGGGCGTGCTGGTGCGAGACGAGGGCATCAACAGTTTCAAGCACTTCATGGCCTACAAGAACGCCATCATGTGTGACGACGAAACGCTGGTCAACAGCTTCCGGCGCGCGCTGGAGCTGGGCGCGATGCCCACGGTGCATGCCGAAAACGGCGAGCTGGTATACCTGCTGCAGCAGGAGGTGGCGCGCATGGGCATCACCGGCCCGGAAGGCCATCCGCTGTCGCGCCCGCCCATGGTGGAGGCCGAGGCCGCCAACCGGGCCATTGCGATTGCCGATGTGCTGGGCGTGCCCATCTATGTGGTGCATGTGAGCTGCATTGAGGCGGCGGATGCGATTGCCCGCGCCCGCGCGCGCGGCCAGCGCGTTTACGGCGAGGTGCTGGCTGGCCATTTGACGATTGACGACAGCGTCTACCGCCATCCCGACTACGCCACTGCCGCCGCCTATGTGATGAGCCCGCCGTTCCGCCCCAAGGAGCACCAGGAAGCGCTGTGGCGTGGCCTGCAGGCCGGGCATCTGCACACCACGGCGACGGACCACTGCACCTTCTGCGCCGAGCAAAAGGCGGTGGGCCGGGACAATTTTGCCAAGACGCCCAATGGCACCGGCGGCGTCGAAGAGCGCATGGCCGTGGTCTGGGATGCGGGGGTGAACACCGGGCGTCTGACGCCCAGCGAGTTTGTTGCGGTCACCTCGGCCAATACGGCCAAGCTCTTCAACGTCTATCCGCGCAAGGGCTTTATCGGCGTGGGCGCCGATGCCGATGTGGTGCTCTGGGACCCCAAGGCCACGAAGACCTTGTCGGCCAAGACCCAGCATTCCAAGGGCGATTTCAACATCTTTGAAGGCCGGCAGGTGAGGGGCTTGCCCAGCCACACCATCAGCCGAGGCCGGGTGGTGTACGCCAACGGCGACCTGCGGGCCGAGAAGGGCGCGGGCCAGTATTTCAAGCGCCCGGCTTTTGGCCCCAACTTCCAGGCGGTGCAAAAGCGTGCGCAAGAGACGGCGCCGACGGCCGTGGCGCGTGCGCAATGAAACAAGGAGATCGAGCATGGACACGAAAGTGAAGACCGATACCAGCCAGCTGCGCATCAATGGCGACCGGCTCTGGGCATCGCTGATGGAGCTGGCCCAGATTGGTGCGACGGCCAAAGGAGGCGTGTGCCGCCTTGCCTTGACCGACCTGGACCGCCAGGGGCGCGACCTGGTGACACGCTGGGCCAAGGAAGCGGGGATGACCGTCACCATCGACAAGATCGGCAATGGCTTCATGCGCCGCCCGGGCCGCAACAACAGTCTGCCGCCGATCATGACGGGCAGCCATATCGATACGCAGCCCACCGGCGGCAAGTTTGATGGCAACTATGGCGTGCTTGCCGGCATCGAGGTGGTGCGCACGCTCAACGACCATGGCATCGAGACCGAGGCGCCCATCGAGGTGGCCTTCTGGACCAACGAGGAGGGCTCGCGCTTTGTGCCGGTGATGATGGGCTCGGGCGTGTTTGCCAAGGCCTTCAGCCTGGAGCATGCCTATGCCGCCAAGGATACCGATGGCAAGAGCGTCAAGGACGAGCTGGAGCGCATTGGCTACATCGGCCCGCAGGAGCCGGGTGACCACCCGATTGGCTACTACTTTGAAACCCATATCGAGCAAGGCCCGGTGCTGGAGGACCATGACAAGACGATTGGTGTCGTGACCGGCGTGCTCGGCATCCGCTGGTATGACTGCACCGTCACCGGCATGGAGGCACATGCCGGCCCCACGCCGATGGCACTGCGCAAGGATGCGTTGCAGGTCGCCACCCAGGTGATGCAGGAAGTGGTGGCCTGCGCGCACCGCCACCCGCCGCACGGGCGCGGCACGGTCGGCATGGTGCATGTGCACCCCAACAGCCGCAACGTGATTCCGGGCGAGGTGAAATTCAGCATCGACCTGCGCAATGCCACCGATGCCGATTGCGAGGCGATGGACCAGGACATCCGCGCGGTGGCCCAGCGCATCAGCCAGGAGACCGGTCTGCCGATCAGGATCGATCTGGTGTCCAGCTACACCGCCCAGCCCTTCAACCCCGATTGCATCGATGCCGTGCGGCGCGGCGCGCAGATGCTGGGTTATTCCCATATGGATGCCGTCTCGGGCGCGGGCCATGATGCCGTCTACATGGCGCGCCTGGCGCCCGCGGGCATGATCTTCATCCCCTGCAAGGATGGCATATCGCACAACGAGATTGAAGACGCCAAGCCCGAGCACATCACCGCAGGTTGCAATGTGCTGCTGCATGCGATGCTGGAGCGCGCCTGCCGCTGAGTCGGTGCGGAGGCAATAGCTGCAGGCGCCCCTTTACGCGGCGCTGCAGCTGTCCAAGGGCATCGCAAGGTTCCTGGCCCTAGACGATAAAAAACCCGGCCACCTTGACGGTGCCGGGTTTTTGGTGTCTGGCACCCAGCCCGCAAGAGGTCTTGCAGGCTTGGCGGTGCGCTATGACAGCCGGGGCAATTACATGCCCATGCCGCCCATGCCACCCATGCCGCCCATGTCGGGCATCGCAGGAGCGGATTCAGCCTTGGGGGCTTCAGCGATCATGCACTCGGTGGTCAGCAGCAGCGAAGCCACGGACGCAGCGTTTTGCAGCGCGGTGCGGGTCACCTTGGTGGGGTCCAGGATACCCATTTCCAGCATGTCGCCGTAGGTGTCGTTGGCAGCGTTGAAGCCGAAGTTGCCATTGCCCTTGAGCACCGCATCGACCACCACCGATGGCTCGCCACCAGCGTTGGACACGATTTCGCGCAGAGGCGCTTCGATGGCCTTGAGCACCAGCTTGATACCGGCGTCCTGCTCGGCATTGCCGGTAGCCAGAGCGCCCACCGCTTGCTTGGCGCGCAGCAGCGCCACGCCACCGCCGGCCACGATGCCTTCTTCCACAGCAGCGCGGGTCGCGTGCAGCGCGTCTTCCACGCGGGCCTTCTTTTCCTTCATTTCGACTTCGGTGGCAGCGCCCACCTTGATCACGGCAACACCGCCGGCCAGCTTGGCCACGCGCTCTTGCAGCTTTTCACGGTCGTAGTCGGAGGTGGCTTCTTCGATCTGAGCGCGGATTTGCTTGACGCGGGCTTCGATTTCAGCAGCTTGGCCAGCACCGTCGATGATGGTGGTGTTTTCCTTGCCGATTTCGACGCGTTGGGCTTGGCCCAGGTCTTCCAGGGTCACCTTTTCCAGCGACAGGCCCACTTCTTCAGCGATCACCTTGCCGCCGGTCAGGATGGCGATGTCTTCCAGCATGGCCTTGCGGCGGTCGCCGAAGCCAGGAGCCTTCACAGCCACGACCTTCAGGATGCCACGGATGGTGTTGACCACCAGGGTTGCCAGTGCTTCGCCTTCGACGTCTTCTGCAATGATCAGCAGCGGACGGCCGGCCTTGGCCACGGCTTCCAGCGTAGGCAGCAGGTCACGGATGTTGCTGATCTTCTTGTCGAACAGCAGCACGAAGGGGTTGTCCAGGATCGCGGCTTGCTTTTCTGGGTTGTTGATGAAGTAGGGCGACAGGTAGCCACGGTCGAACTGCATGCCTTCAACGACGTCGAGTTCGTTGTCCAGCGACTTGCCTTCTTCGACGGTGATCACGCCTTCCTTGCCGACCTTGTCCATCGCGTCAGCAATGATCTTGCCCACGGATTCGTCGGAGTTGGCGGAGATCGAACCGACTTGGGCGATTTCCTTGGAGGTGGTGGTGGCCTTGGATTGCTTCTTCAGCTCTTCCACCAGCGCAGCGACAGCCTTGTCGATACCGCGCTTGAGGTCCATGGGGTTCAGGCCGGCGGCCACGTACTTAGAGCCTTCGCGCACGATGGCTTGGGCCAGCACGGTAGCGGTCGTGGTGCCGTCACCAGCGATGTCGTTGGTCTTGGAAGCCACTTCCTTCACGAGCTGGGCGCCCATGTTCTGCAGCTTGTCCTTGAGTTCCACTTCCTTGGCCACGGACACACCGTCCTTGGTCACGGTAGGGGCGCCGAACGAACGCTCGAGCACCACGTTGCGGCCCTTGGGGCCCAGGGTCACTTTGACGGCGTTAGCCAGAATGTTCACGCCTTCAACCATGCGTGCACGTGCTTCACCGCCGAATACTACGTCTTTTGCTGCCATTTTTGGCTCCTAAAATCTGAATCAATGGGACTGCTGGAGCGCGTCTTGCGCAAGGGTCAGCAGCTATGAAAACTGGGAGAATTTGCCCGGTCAGGGCATCGAGCGCGCTGTTGCCATTCGCAGCAGCGCCACTGCATTACTTCTCTACGACAGCGAACAGGTCTTCTTCTTTCATGACCAGCAGTTCATTGCCGTCCACCTTGACCGATTGGCCGGAGTACTTGCCGAACAGCACGCGGTCGCCGACCTTCACGCCCAAGGTGATGGACTCGCCCTTGTCGTTCTTCTTGCCTGGGCCAACCGCCAGCACTTCGCCTTGGTCTGGCTTTTCAGCAGCGTTGTCGGGGATGTAGATGCCCGAAGCGGTCTTGGTTTCGTTTTCCAGACGCTTAACGATCACGCGATCGTGCAGAGGACGCAGGTTCATAACAACTCCTTCAATTTCAATACCAGGTTGGATGAAAGATGGCCCGGCAGCCGCCGCGCCAAATACGCAAAAATTTTTGAGAAGCGGTGGTTTTAGCACTCTACCCCTTCGAGTGCTAATAATAAGGTCATTTGATGACAGTTCAAGACTGCGGGGGTGAAAAATTCGTGGCGGACGCGTTGCCTGTTCACGAACCCTCACTGCGGAAATGACGCAAGCGGCGATAAATGCTTGGCGTCTTGCTATCAAAATGGATGCAACTCTGGCGGTAGGCCGATGCAGCGCAGCGCCCCCGGGGCCGCGATATCTGCGCGGTGCCGAGCCTCTTGGTGGCACAGCCTGCCAGCAGCCAGCAGCCAGCAGCGGCTCAGCCCGGCAGGTCGATCTTGAGCGTGGCCGACAGCATCTGCACCAGCAGGGTCTCGGCCTGGGCGAAATCACCAGCATCGAGCGCCGCCTTGTCCTGCAGCAATGCAAACTGGGTTTGCTGGTCGACATAGCCTTGGGTGATGGCCCAGATGCTGAACATCAGGTGCTGGAAGTTGACCGGCGCAATCAGGCCTAGGCCTGCCCAATGCGTGAACGCCGCCACATTGGCCGCCAGCAATGGTGCGATGCGTTCGCGCACTGCGGAGGCGGCAAATGGCGCACCGGCAATCATCTCCTTGGTGAACAACTGGCTGCCGAAAGGGCGGGTACGCGCGAACTCGAACTTCTCACGGATGTACTGGCGGATCTGCTGCGCCGGGTCTCCATCCTTGGACAGGCCCGTCATATGGCCCAGCCAGTCATCGATCACCGATACCAGCACGGCCTGGTACAGCGCCTCTTTGCTGGGGTAGTAGTACAGCAGGTTGTGGCGGCTGAAGCCGGCGTCCTGTGCGATCTGCTCCAGCGGTGCACCTTCAAAACCCAGCAACGCGAAATGCCGCTCTGCCGAGCCCAGGATCATGTCAATCTTGCGCAGGCGGGCTGCACTGGGTTTGCGCGCCATCGCTGCAGTGGCAACTTGCGCGTGGGCTTGCGGTGTCGGAAGGGCATCATTCATGAGCCCGTATTGTCTGGCATTTGGGAGGCCTTGCAGCCAGACATGAATAGCGCTGCACCGCAGACAAGAAAAAAGGCAACGCATCGCGTTGCCTTGCTGACCAAGCAGTGCCTTGCGGCACCCGGGCATATTGCCCGGCTTGGTTTTCTTATTGTGGGCGGCTGTTGGTCGGGAAAGGCCATGCAGCATTGGTGCTGAGCACGGTCTTGACGGGCTCTGCAGCAGCAGGCGCAGCAGCAGCTGGGGCCTTGGCAGGAGCGGCAGCCTTCTTGGCGGGAGCGGCCTTCTTGGCAGGTGCTGGAGCCTTGGCAGGAGCAGCAGCCTTCTTGGCGGGTGCGGGAGCCTTGGCAGGAGCGGCGGCCTTCTTCGCAGGAGCGGCAGCCTTCTT